>JAEEUD010000153.1 GCA_016286835.1 Pyramidobacter sp.
GAGGACGCAGTGTACAAAATCACGGCGCTGCCGGCGACGCTGCTGGGCCTTGATGACGAACTCGGCTATATCAGAGTCGGGCACAAGGCCAACCTGACCATCTTCAATGCCCAGACAGTAACCGACACAGCTACATACGCTGACCCCATCCGCCGGCCGGAAGGCATTGAACAGGTGATCGTCAACGGACAGGTCGTCCTCGACCATGGCGTCATCACCGAGGCGAGGCCGGGAAAGTTTTACGCTCGTGCGTGATTGTTTCATGTAAAACAAAATACCCAATCTTTAACACGAAGACACAAAGACACGAAGAAGCACAAAGGGAAAAACGCTGGTGGAACATACAAGCCAAAATTTGGCTGAACGCTCGGGTGGTGTTTCACGTAAAACAGCGAGGCCGAAGCGAAAAAACTTTTCGCTTCGGCCTCGCTTATTCTGTCTTGTTTGGCGCGATCCGCGCCTGACGTTTAGTACAGCCCCGGATAGAGCGGTTTTGCGCGGCACAGCTCGGTGATCTCGGCCCGCACCTGCTTGATCGTCGCCTCGTCGTCGATGTGCGCGATCACTCGGTCGATCCAGCCGGCGATCAGCTCCATCTCAGCGTGGCCGAAGCCACGCGTCGTCGCGGCCGGCGTGCCGATGCGGATGCCGCTGGTCACCATCGGGCTGAGCTTTTCAAAGGGGATGCTGTTGCGGTTGACGGTGATGCCGGCGCGGTCGAGCGCTTCCTGAGCGGCTTTGCCGGTGACGCTCTTGCTGGTGAGATCGACGAGCATCATGTGGTTGTCGGTGCCGCCTGAGACGAGACGGAAGCCTTTCTCCGTCAGCTTTTCGGCGAGGAATTTGGCGTTGCTGACGATCTCGTGCTGATACGTTTTGAACTCGGGCTTGAGCGCTTCGGCGAAGGCTACGGCCTTGGCGGCGATGATGTGCATGAGCGGGCCGCCCTGCATCCCCGGGAAGACTGCACTGTCGAGCTTTTTCGCGTACTGTTCGCGGCACATGACCATGCCGCCGCGGGGGCCGCGCAGCGTCTTGTGCGTGGTGGTGGTGACGAAGTCGCAGTAAGGGACAGGATTGGGGTGCTCGCCCGCGGCGACGAGGCCGGCGATGTGGGCGATGTCGAACATCACCATCGCGCCGACTTCATCGGCGATGGCGCGGAATTTGGCGGCGTCGATGATGCGCGGATAGGCGCTGGCGCCCAGCACGATCAGCTTCGGCTTGTGCTTCAGCGCGAGGTCGCGCACCTGGTCGAAGTCGATCGTCTCGGTATCGCGGCGCACGCCGTAGGCGACGAAGTTGTAGAGCTTGCCGGAGAAGTTGACGGCCGAGCCGTGCGTGAGATGGCCGCCGTCGGTGAGGTTCATGGCCAGGATCGTGTCGCCGGGATTCAGCTGCGAGAAGTAGACGGCCATGTTGGCCTGACTGCCGGCGTGGGGCTGGACGTTGACGTGGTCGCAGCCGAACAGCTGCTTGGCGCGCTTTCTGGCGAGCTCCTCGGCCTGATCGACGATCTCGCAGCCGCCGTAATAGCGCTTGCCGGGATAGCCTTCGGCGTACTTGTTCGTCAGCACCGAACCCATCGCGGCCATGACGGCGCGCGAGGTGAAGTTTTCCGAGGCGATCAGCTCGATCTGGCTGTTCTGGCGGCGGTACTCCTCTTCGATGATCGAAGCGATCTCCGGATCGACTTCGCGAATATACGAATCGGCGATTCTGTCCATGGTCCCCTGTCCTTTCAAAAATAAAGTTACGGCGCGGCAGACTTCGCGCTCTGTGTTTTATGCACTAAGATTAACGTATTTTTTGTACTCTGTCAAAAGGCTATACCGCCCAAACACAGGCATATAAAAAATCCGTTTGTCCTCAGATAGCGTCATTTCTTTTGTGAAATGGTACGTGTATATGTATACATAATATGAGAATCAAATATCGCAGTATAATTTTGTCAATTACTATATTTATAAATAATAATCATATATACTTTACTCGCAGTCCGATATTTTTCTCTTGCATTTCTGCAAAATGATGTTTATAATCCGCTCATATCAAATTTTAACGCTCTACAGGAGGAAAATGTTCATGATGAAGAAGTTTTTCGCGTTTGTGCTCGTGCTGTGCCTGGCTTCGGCGTGCTTTGCCGAAGAAGTGGTGAAGATCGGCGTGTACGAGCCCGCTTCGGGCGACAGCGGCGCCGGCGGCAAGCAGGAAATGCTCGGCATGCAGTACGCCAACAAAATCACGCCCTATGTCGAGATCGGCGGCGTCAAGTACAAGGTCGAGCTGGTCTATGCCGACAACGGTTCTTCGACCGACAAGGCCCCCTCGGCCGCGCAGCAGCTGGTCAGCAGCAAGGTCTCGATCGTGCTCGGCTCCTACGGCTCGGGCGTGTCGATCGCCGGCTCGCAGTACTTCGCCGACGCGGGCATTCCCGCCGTCGGCGTGACCTGCACCAATCCGCAGGTCACGGCCGGCAACAAGCACTATTTCCGCGTCTGCTTCCTCGATCCGTTCCAGGGCACGGTGCTCGCCAACTACGCCTATAAGGTCCTCGGCGCGCGCACGGCGTACTGCCTGGCCGAGCTCGGCAACGACTACGACGTGGGTCTGGCGCACTACTTCCAGGAAGCGTTTGAGAAGCTGGGCGGCAAGGTGATTTCCGACACGTTCCCCACCGGCAACAGCGACTTCACATCGTATCTGACCAACGCGGCCATGTACGGCGCCGACGTGTTCTTCTGCCCCGTCTCGCTGGCCTACTCCACGCAGATCATCGCGCAGGCGGCCGGTCAGGGCGCGAAGTTCCCCATCCTCGGCGGCGACACGCTCGACAGCAACAAGGTGGTCGAGGCGGCCAAGGGCACGAACGTGAAGGTCGTCGTCTCCACGTTCTATCAGGAGGGCGGCTCGAAGGAGTTCGACGAGGGTTTCAAGGCTTGGCTGAACGAGGATAAGGAAGCGTTCACCAACAACGGCGGCAATGACATGATCTCGGCCGTTTCGGCGATGGGCTTCGACGCGTACTATGTGGCGCTGATGGCGCTGAAGGCGGCCGGCTCGACCGATCCTCGCAAGGTCAACGAGGCGCTCTGGAACGTGAAGTACAACGGCGTGTCCGGCGCGATCGCGTTTGACGAGACGGGCGATGCCGCGCGCGACTCGGCCTACATCAAGTCGGTCAACAACGAAAAGGGCGAATGGGAGTTCGTCGCCGTGCAGAAGGTCGGCGAGTAGGTCCTTCGATCCAAATTCAAAGCCGGCGCGGCGGGAGGTTAATCGTTCTCGCCGCGCCGGCTCTTTTGGTCTTTGTCACAGAAAGGAGTTTCCGTTCCCAGTGCTGAAAACCGTTTTTCCCTATCTGCTCTCGGGCGTGTCGGTCGGCGGGCAGTACGCGCTGATCGCCATCGGCTACACGATGGTCTACGGCATTTTGCGCCTGATTAACTTCGCCCACGGCGACGTGTTCATGGTCTCCGGCATCCTCATGGTCTACATGTCGGCGTCGATGCCGCTGGTCGTCTCCGTCCCGCTCGTGCTCGTGATGGCGGCGCTGATCGGCTTCCTGATCGAGCGCGCCGCCTACAGGCCGCTGCGCAGCGCGCCGCGCATGAGCGTGATGATCTCGGCCATCGGCGTCAGTTACACGCTCCAGAATCTCGTGCTCTACGTCACGGGCGGGCTGAATCAGTTCTATCCGAAGATCCCCTTCATCTCCGACACGGTGAGCGTGTGGGGCGCGACGACGAAGATGGTCACGCTCGTCACGCCGCCGCTGACGCTGATCCTCGCTTTTGCCCTTGTGCTGCTGATCGGGCGCACCAAACTGGGCATGGCGATGCGTGCCGTCAGCAAGGATTTTGAGACGAGCCTGCTGATGGGCATCCGCATCGACAGCGTGATCTCGGCCACGTTCGTGACGGGATCGTTCCTGGCCGGCGTGGGATCGGTGCTGTACTTCACGAATTACTCGACCGTCATCCAGACCTCGGGCGCGATGCCGGGGCTGAAGGCGTTCGTCGCGGCGGTGTTCGGCGGCATCGGCAGCATTCCCGGCGCGGTCATCGGCGCGTTCCTGATCGGCATCTGCGAAAATCTCATCAAGGGGCTGGACGTGATCCTCTTCCGGCTCGGCCTGATCGCCCGTCCGCTGGGGCTGGCGACGTTCTCCGACGCGTTCACGTTCGCGCTGCTCATCGTCGTGCTCGTCGTGCGCCCCACGGGGCTGTTCGGCGAGGAAAATGCCGACAAGGTTTAGGGGAGGCGGTTATTCGTGAATAAGGAAAATCGTTTCGACCGCGCGCAGATCATCAGCGCGCTTGTTGTGATCGCCTTCTACGCGGTCGTGTTCGCGGCTGAGCAGGTGCTGCCGCCCACGTCGATGCTCTTTACTGTACTCAAAAAAGGCGCGGTCTACGCGCTCGTGGCTGTGGCGATGAACCTGCTCAACGGCTTCACGGGCATCTTTTCGCTCGGTCAGGCCGGCTTCATGCTCGTCGGCGCCTACACCTACGCGGTGCTGACGATCCCCGAGGCCGCCCGTGCCAGCGTGTATCAGTACTTTCACGGCGGCGTCGTGCACTTCACCGTGCCTGTCCCCGTTGCGCTCGTTGCCGCAGGATTGGCCGCGGCGCTGTTCGCCTGGCTCATCGGCCTGCCCGTGCTGCGGCTGAAGAGCGACTATCTGGCGATCGCCACGCTCGGTTTCGCCGAGATCGTACGTGCCATCTTCCAGTGGAACCAGCTGGGGCCGGTCACCAACGGCTCGAACATGCTGCGGCTGTTTCCCGCGTTCAACGACTTCAACGTCAAAAACGCGGCCGGCGGGGTCAGCGTGTATCTTTCCACGCTTGTGCCGATGCTCGTGTCCGGCTTCTGCATCGCGCTCATCGTGATGATGATCAACTCCACCTCCGGCCGCGCGCTGCGCGCGATCCGCGACGACGAGATCGCGGCCGAGG
>JAEEUD010000154.1 GCA_016286835.1 Pyramidobacter sp.
AAAAACCGGCCGGGTTTGTTCTGCTGTGAGGCGCGCAGGCTGTTGAGATCGGCGGCGATCTGTTCGTAGCAGTACTGCGGCAGCTGGTCCTCGTGGCAGCGGATGAAGGCGCGCTTGCGTTCCATCACGTCGGTGATGTCGAGGGCGTGGGAGACGTTGCCCAGAGGCTTGTGGACCTCGTAGAGGTACAGCTCGGGCACTTTCTCGCCGCGGCGGGCCATGCCCCACAGACGTTCGACAACGAAGGCGCAGGCGGCGGCGTGGTCCGGATGCGCGTCGCACTCGGCGGCAAAGACTTTTGTATAACCACTCATGTCAAAATCGTTCAGGCAGGTCTTGTGATCCCAGAGCGCGGCATCGGGCAGGCCGAGCATGATGTGGCGGTGCGGTTTGACCAGTTCCATCTCGGCGAGGAACTGGCGGGCGCGCACTTCTTTTTCGATGTCTTCGGGCACGCCCTTATGACCTTTCGCTCCGTCGGTCAGCACGAGCACGTCGCACTGCTCCCCGTACAGCGCGAGCAGACCGCCGGCGCCGAGCGCCTCATCGTCAGGATGCGGCGCGACGATGAGCAGCCGCTCTTCCGGAGCGATCTCCAGCTTTTCGGGAATAAAAGGATATTTCAGCCTCGGCGCCGCATGACACGATGCGGCAAGCGCGCACAGCGCGGCAGCGATGAGCGGGAACAGACATTTTTTCATGAACAAGCCTCCGAAATGGCAAATCAAGTTTTCCCGAATTATACCCGTTTTTCATAAAATACGCACGAAAGAGGCCGTTTCTCCCGCGTCAGAGAGGAACGGCCTTGTGTTATATTACGGCTTCGCAGTTTACTCCGCGAGGATCTTCCAGAAGGTCTTCCATGCGGCAGCCGAGTGCACGCGAAAGCCTGTAAACAAACTGCGCCTGTGCTTTGTCGATGTCGTTGGCGCGTTGCTCATAGGTCTGGATCGAGCGCAGACTGACGCCTGAACGTTTCGCCAGCTGCGACTGCGAAAGCCCCCGGCTCTCGCGGATGTTTTTCAGCTTTGTTTCCGTCGTTCTTTGAGCGAATTTTGCTTCCATCGCTGCACAGAATTGCGACACGTCCATCTCGTGAAAAACTGGATACATCCCCACGATCTCTGAGAATGGAACGCGCTCAAAAATATCCTCAAAGCGCCGCGCGCTGAACCATTGGTATTCCGCCATCACCCATCCCGCCCAATATTCAGGCGAACGATTTTGTGAAAAACGCGGCAGCGGAGGGGTTGAGTTTTGATACGAAGCGCGCAGTACCGCCGCTCCCAACTCTGCCCCCGACATACCGGCCAGCACGGCGGGATCCCCGCGTTCGCAGCGCTCTGCATACCCCGAAGAAACAAACAGGTGCGCTGCCCAATCCGCACCCAGAGCGCAATCACCTGTCAGATAGTCGAAAAACTGCGAAAGCAGATTTTTGGCGTCGTCAAGGTATATTTCATCGTAAGCGCGGATCATCGTTCTGCATCTCCTGCCGTAAAATATCAAGCACGAAAATATCGTCGCGGTACGATGCACTGCGGGCAACCTCATTTGCATACCTTAGTCGTGCGTCCCGGTCACGCCGGGCGAATTTAGGGTAATAAACGTTTTTGTCCGCTGCCTCAGCGCCCATAAAGCGAATACGCGCAAACGCCCTTTCGGAAACAAGCGCCGTCTGCACACCCAGGTTGCCAAGACGCAATGCCTGTCCCAGCGCGCGCAGCGGCAGTGTGTTTTCGACAAAGGACTGCGCAAACTGAAAATACGAATCGTCCGCCCGGTATCCGACGATCAGATCGACCTGCGATACATCCGGCGCAAAATGATCGATCAGATACGTCCGCGCGTCCATGGCAATGGACGAAGACAGGCGGAACGTGCGATATTTAAGCAGCAGTGCGATCCAGTCCAGCACCGTGTGCGCACCGTCGGACAAGTCCAGCGTCTGCAATCCGTCCGTATCCAGTTCATAACGGTTGACAAATCCATCGGTTCCGTTTTTGCAGGCCCATTCCCGGGCCAGGTCTTCGTCCTGTGTGCAGTAAAAACCGCGGCCGTAATCGTTATATTCCTTTCCGCGTGCCAGCTCGGGCTTTTCCACGATCTGAGAACTGCCGTGCAGTAACGTGAGAAGGGCCATTTTCTTCACCTCTGACATTGTAATGTTATAGCGCGATTGTATCATTGCAATGTCAGACGGTCAATAATCAGAAGAAAAACTTGTTCTTTGATGATTCGTGTATGTAAAGTTGAAGGTGGCATTCTGATTTCTCAAAATGCCACCTTCAACTTTTTCGGCCCGCCTGGGTAGATATGCGCGTTTGGGCGGAGAAACGGGATCACATGTTTTCTACCACGATTTCCTGACCGTCAGCGCACAGGACCATTCTTTGTCGTGCGCGCCGCGAGTCAGGCCGGCCTCGCCGGCTACGCTCCAGCCGTGAGCGAATCGCGCTTCGCCGCCGAGGGAGCAGACGAAGTGGGTTTTGTCCTGCGCCTCGCGCAGATCATACGCGTTTGCGCCGTCGCCGGCGTAATTGAATCTCAGTTTCGGCTCCGCGCCGGCGAACGCGTGTCTCAGGCCCAGCCGGACGGCGAGGTCGCCGCGTTTCGTGCTGCGTTTGAATTCAACGCCCGCGCCGGCGGCGAAATAATCGTTGTGCGCGTTCTGCGCTTCGTGGGCGAACACGCCCGCGCCGGTTTCCTTGTAGCCGTTCTGCCACAGGCGCGAGAGCTGGGCGTTCACGAACGGGCGCACGTGCCACGGGGAATCTGTTCCGGCGTGGAGGTCGTAGCGGTATTCGCCGCCCAACTCTAAGATTTGGCTGTGATACGTCGCGTCGGCCTTCAGACCGAGCGTTGGGATCGAACGGTGCAATTTCGTTCTCATCCAGCCGTAATCGACGAAGAGCATCGTTTCGTTTCCGCCCCTGACGTGATCGGCATACAATCCGAAGCGCTGTTCACGTACTTCGCTGCCGGCCGTTCTGTCGGACAAACTCGTCCGTCCGTAACCGCCAAAAACGCCGAACCGCCAGCGCGGCGAGACTTTCCTGTCCCAGCCCAGCAGCGCCGTCGAGCTGTGCGCGTCTGTGCCGTGGCGCAGGTGGCCCCAGCTCTTGCCGAACTTCGCCCAGAAATCGTTTGTTCCGGTTTCCGACAGCCGCGAGGAGAGAACTCGTCCCGCCGCGTCGCTGCGCTGCGCGGCGGCCATGCTTTTGACGGCCATCTTTGAACCGATCGCCGACAGCGTTTCTTTCGCCGTGTCCGCGTCCATGGTGAAGAGCGGATCCATCTGCGCTCTCCGCGGATCGTCCGCGGCGCGCCGACCGGCGTGCATCGCCGCCATCGCCGCAAACGTCCCGTTCTGCGCCACGTCGGCCGTGCTGAGGTTGTTCGCCGCCTCGAACGAGAGCGAGAGCACGCCGTTTTCGATCTCATTCTTCGCGCTCATCATCGCGGACACTTCATAGAGCGTTCCGGCCGGAATCTTTGTGTCGCCCTCAATGCCTTCGCCCGCCGTCAGGACCGTGTACTTTTCACCGGGCAGCGGCGTCGCGCCGACGAGCTTTGCCTCGGAGCCGTCGATCTGTGCCCGGCCGCTCACGTCAATATAGCCGGCGCTGCCGCCGGCCCAGGCAGTCAGCGTGCCGTCGGAGCGCAGATCACCGTTGATGCGCATGAGAGAATCCCCGTCTGCCGCGCCGATCGTCCCGTGGTTGGTGAACAGCCCCACGTTTTTCAGTTCTCTTGCCCTTCCCCCGATTTTGTAAGGCAAAGAATACCCAACGGACGAAGACGTTCGCATGCTCCCGTCAGGGATCAGATCATACGTGCCGCCGAAGAGGCTGCCGCCCTTTTCTACCGTGGCCGAGAGCACGTTCGCCGTGCCGCCGAACGCAAGACTGCCGCTCACGAACAGGCGCATGTTGTCCGCGCCCGTGATATTGCCGTCATAGGCGAGCCCCGTCCCTTCAAACGAAAGACGCGTGGTCAGCTCGTCGTTTCCGTCATACTGACGCGCCATGTCAGGGTCGGGCACGGCCTCCCCGTCGATGACCGTCGTGATCTTGTCGTCGTCATAGACCCATCGCGAAACGATGTCGCCGGTCAGCTTCGCTCCTGCGCCGATATGGATGTTTTTCACGTAGGCGTTATCGCTGATGTCGATGGCGGCTTGTTTCCCACTCAGCTCGCCCTGCACCGTAAAATCGCTCACCAGCGGGCCGTCCGTCTCCACCATATCCGAAGGTATCCTGACCTCGTATGGGTATACCTCGAATGGATATACATATCGCGATAAATAGCGCGCCGCGCAGGACGCCCGCGCGCTAATATCATTCCCCGTGAAGTTCTGGCCAAAGTCAAAAGCTGCGCCGACGCCGCCCTCGCCGTCGGCCGTCACCCGGCTGCCCTCTTCCAGCGTGATTTTGTGATTCTTGCCGTAAGCAACGAGGATACCGTTGCCGTTCGGCCCGTCGGCCTGCACGTTCACGCCCCTGCCGACGGTGACATCGTTGCCGCAGCCGTCGATGCGTATGCCGACGGCCGCCACGCCCTTTGTCATCAGGGACGCGTTCTGCACGACCGTGTTCTCGCTGCCGTAAATGTGCAGCCCCATGCCGT
Organism: Pyramidobacter sp.; assembly: GCA_016286835.1. Taxonomy (GTDB): domain Bacteria; phylum Synergistota; class Synergistia; order Synergistales; family Dethiosulfovibrionaceae; genus Pyramidobacter. The sequence goes on from JAEEUD010000154.1 coordinate 4,630, forward strand.
AGGGGTTTTCATTATAGGCGCCGGCCACGTAGGCCGTGCCGTCCGCATTGCGGGCATAGAACGGAGAATCGTTCACGATGGTCCGGCCGTCGCCGTACACCGAGCGGCCGAAGAAATCCCGCCGGTCGATGGTATACCCCAGATCCTGCAGCGCCGCCAGCTCCGCTTCCATAAAGCTCACATAATTGCGCCACGCCTGATGGCTCATCAGGCTGTTCCGCAATTCGATATGGGTGAGGTCGACATAGTCCTCGCTGTCATCCCCCTCATTTCCGTTGACGGGCAGCCCTGTGACCTTCTGATCCAA
>JAEEUD010000155.1 GCA_016286835.1 Pyramidobacter sp.
CCAGACCAGATAGAGCAGAAACACCGACGCTGAGCCTTGTCCCGCGAACATGTCGCAGACGAGGACGAAACAGAACGTCAGATTGACCGCGATGGTCTGGTAAATGCGGATACGGTCGTCCATTATATTACTCCAGCTCCAGTTCGGCGGAAAACGCGATCACGGCGCGTCCGGCGATGCGCACGAGCTGCGGCCGGCCGTCTTTGACGGAGACGATCACGTCCATCGTGCCGGCGCGGCGGATCGCCTCGCCCTGCACGATCCTGAAGCGGAATTCGTCCGTCACGCCTTCCTGGAACAGCCCGAAATGGACGAGATACGCGCCCAGCGGCCCGTTGGCGTTGCCCGTGACGGGATCTTCGGGGATGCCGCCGGCGGGGTTGAAGTAGCGCCCGCGCGCCAGGTATTCCTCGCCGGGATGGAGCGTGAAGACGTGAAAGCCGCTGCCGCCGGAAAGCGGCGTCAGCTCCCTGAGTGCGCCCATATCGGGGGCCAGCGAGTTCAGGAGCTCGTCGGAGCGGATGCCAAGCATCACCTTGCCGCTGCCCGTCGAAGCGACGCAGACGGGGCAGTCGGGACGGAGATCACAGGGCGAAAAGCCCAGCGCCGTACAGATCCGTTCCGTCAGGACGGCGTCGAGCGGAGCGGCGATCTTCGGCTCGGCCTGCGTCATCACGATCGAAACGTCGCCGCTTACCGGCACGATGTCCACCGGCAGAATGCCGGCTTTCGTCTTCTGCACCACGCGGCACGCGCCCAGCCCCAACTCTTTCGCGCGCACGTAGTGCGCGGCGATCGTCGCGTGTCCGCAGATGGGGACCTCGCAGACGGGCGTGAAAAATCGCACTTCCACGTCGTACCCGTCACCGCCGGGCAGGATGAATGCCGTTTCGCTGTTGTTCAGCTCGCGGGCGATGGCGCGCATCTCCTCGTCGGCAAGTCCGCGCGCGTCGCTCACGACGCCGGCCGGATTGCCGGCCAGCACGCGCCGGGCGAACGAATCTACCTGATACAGCCTGTATTTTCTCATGGCGAACCTTCTTTCATACATGCGTCAAGCAAATTTCACAAAAGAAACTCACTTATCTATCGTATCCCACATCGCTCGGTTTTCTTCGCATGATCCGGCGTCAGGTTATCCACAATTGTCCACATTATATGCCGCAAAAAATGCACTTAGGGCTGGCGGATTTCCGCGGGAATTGCCGTACTGTGCGGAATTATCCACAGGACGGAGAACTTATCCACAATATTCAGTGCACAACCTGACATTTTTGACGTTTGAACGTCGAAATTTGCCCCTTGAAAAGAAAAAATCTCGATAATTGTGGATAACTTTCTCCGCACGCTGTCCTTTGGATGCGCGGGGTTAAAAAATTTTAATTTCCTTGACAACGGGTGTCTCGCACGATAATCTTTTATTTATCAGTACCATCATAAACGATCCTACAGGAGGCGATTTGTGTGAAAAAAATGAAGAAAGTCCTGGGCGCGCTGCTTCTGCTGGCCGTCTTTGCGGGAAGCGCGTTCGCCGCGCCGAGAACCGTCACGCTGGTGCTGCTCCGTCACGGTGAGAGCGTGTGGAACCTCGAAAAGAAGTTCACCGGCTGGTCCGACGTCAAGCTCACGCGCAAGGGCGTGAAGCAGGCGTTCGACGCCGGCATGACGATGAAGGACGCCGGACTGACGTTTGACGTTGTGCACACCTCGATGCTCGACCGCGCCATCGCCACCGCCTGGCTGTCCATCAGCGCCATGGACCTGCGCTGGCTGCCAGTCGAGAAGTACTGGCGCCTGAACGAGCGCTGCTACGGCGACCTCGAGGGCAAGACGCACAAGGAAGTCTCGGACGCCGTCGGCAAGGAGCAGATGAACATCTGGCGCCGCAGCTACGGCACGCCGCCTCCTCCTCTGTCGTATGACGATCCCCGCTCGCCGATCAACGATCCCGCGTATTACGCGATCGACTCGCGCATGATCCCGCAGGCCGAGAGCCTCAAGGACGTGATCATCCGCATCGGCCCGTACTGGTCCGACGTGCTTCGCCCCGCGCTCTACAAGGGTGAGAACGTGCTCGTCGTCGGTCACAGCACCGGTCTGCGCGCTCTGTCCAGCTGGATCGAGCCGGAGCTGACGGAAGAAGAGCTGATGAAGCTGGAGATCCCCAACGCCACGCCCGTCGTCTATGTGATCGAATTTGACGGCCCCAACCGCAAGATCATCTCCCGCGAGGTCATGAAGGTGAAGGATCACCCGCTGCCTCCGCCTCCTCCCGATGCCAAAAAGCCCGCAGATGCGCCCGTGGAAAAAGCTCCCGCGCCTGCGCCGGCACCTGCACCTGCGGACAAGGCTCCCGAGCCTGCGCCCGCGCCCGAAGCGAAAAAGTAGTTTTCGTCAATTCAAAGCCGCCCGCCTGCATAATGCGCAGGCGGGCGGCTTTTTGATGCGGATTAGCTTCACAGCTCGAATTTGAGCGATGCAAGGTAGTCCAGCAGCAGTTTTGTGAAATGTTCGACGGTCTCGGCCTGACGGCGCGAGGGCGTGCGGTGGCGCAGGTAGTAGCACACGCGCGGCGGCGGCTCGTCGGCGAAATGATGGACTTCAAAGTCGTTTTTCTTCCATGTCGAGGCCACCGAGGCGGGGCACATGGCCCACGTGCCCGGAACGAGGAAGTCGAAGACGAGAGAAGGCGTGTCCACCTGCACGAGCGGCCGCACGGAATCTTTCCACCACGAATCGTGCCAGAGCGCGATCTCTGGGCTCCAGGCCAGAAAGACTTCCCTGCTCTTGTCGAGGTCGGCCGGTCGGACGGTCTTTTCTTTCCATGGCGAGCCGCGGCGGCAGATCATGACGATGCGCTCGCGCAGCGCTTCGCGTACGGCGATGTTGGTGTAGCGCGCGAGACTGAAGACGAAGCCGGCGTCGGCCAGGCGGTTTTCGACGAGGTCGTAGATCTCGTTGCTCTGATGGGTGCGAACTCGTGGGAAAAAGCCCAGCCCGGGGAGTTTCTTCCAGAACGGCATGAGCACGTAATTGCTCACGCTGTCGGGCGTGGCGATCACCAGCGGCTGATTGGGCGTGGCTTCGCGCAGGCGCAGGATCTCCTGATAGTTTTCTTCCCACTTTGCGGCCAGATCGGCAAAAGCCAGTCCGCGCTCGGTCGCGTCCACGCCGCGCAGTCCCTTCTGACGGCGAAACAGCGCGTAGCCAAGCTCTTCCTCCAGACGCGAGAGACGCTGACTGAGCGTCGACTGCGAGAGCAGCAGCATCTGCGAAGTCTGGGAAATGCTGCGCGTGTTCAGCAGCGAGCGGACGATCGCGATGTCGAGCAGGTCCATTGTCGAACTCCTTTCTTATCGTGTTTTTGGATATTATACATCTATATTATTCATTGGACAGATTGAATTTCGATATGCTACACTTTTTGCGCAAATCAAATATTTGCGGGGAGTTTTTCAAATCTCTCAAATTTTATTTGAAAGGTGTCGAAACGACATGGAGATCAAACTCGATCTGCTCCAAACCGTCGGTCTGGCCGTCTGCGTGTTCCTGCTGGGACGCTGGATCAAGAGCAAAGTGAAATTTTTCCAGAAGTATTTCATTCCCGCCCCCGTCATCGGCGGCCTGATCGCCAGCGTGGTGATCTTCGCCGCGCTGAAGCAGGGCTGGTTCACGCTGAAGATGACCAACACGCTTCAGGACTTCTTCATGAATCTGTTTTTCACGGGCACGGGCTTCACATGCAGCATCGCCGTCATCAAAAAGAGCGGCCGCACGGGCGCGTGTCTGGCCGTCGGCGCGGTGCTCCTGCTGGTCGTGCAGAATCTCGTCGGCATCGGGCTGGCGACGGTCTTCGGCCTGAACAAGCTGCTCGGCGTGGCCATGGGCTCGATCTCCATGTCCGGCGGCGTCGGTTCCGGCGCGTCGTTCGGCCCCACGCTCGAAGCGGCGGGCGCGCTTGACGGAACCACCGTCGGCGTCGCTGCGGCCACGTTCGGCCTGCTGCTCGGCAGCCTTGCCGGCGGACCGGTGGCGAAGCGTCTGATCCAGAAGCACAATCTGAAATCGACGGGCGTCGAGATGGCCGCCGAGGAAAAGAAGGTCTGGCCGCTCGTCGAGAAGCACTTCTTCAACAGCGTGCTGCTCATGCTGCTGGCCGCGTTCATCGGCTCGTACATCAGCAAGCTGCTGCGCATGACGGGGCTGAACTTCCCCTACTATGTCGGCTGCCTGTTCGGCGGGATGCTGATCCGCAACATCGCCGACGCCTGCGGCAAGGAACTGCGCATGTTCGAGCTCGACGTGATCAGCAACACGTCGCTGAACCTGTTCCTCTCGATGGCGCTGATGTCGCTGAACATCGCCCGCCTTGTCAGCCTGGCGCTGCCGATGATCGTCATCCTGATCTCGCAGGCTGCCGTCATGATGCTGTGGGCCTACTTCGTCACGTTCAACACGACGGGACGCGACTACGATGCCGCCGTCATGGCCGCCGGACACTGCGGCGTCGGCCTCGGCCAGACGCCTAACGCCGTCGCCAACATGGCCGCTGTCATCGACGTGAACGGCCCCGCCCCCACGGCGTGGTTCGTTCTGCCCGTGATCACGGTGATTTTCATCAACATCATGAACCCGATCATCATCACCACGTTCATCAACATCCTCAAGTAATCCGGCACGTCCTTTCCGGCGCGGTGTTCCATGCGGAACATCGCGCCTTTTCGACTGTGAGTCGGTTTTTCTTTGATGGCTTGCTGACGGAAAAAGATGGCGTATGATAGAATCATTGCAGTGAAGGAGAGTGTTGTTTATGCCATTTCTGAATTCCGGCGGAAAATCGGCCCGCGCGCGTTCTGAGCTGCTGCTGGCGGCGGTGATCGTGGCGCGGTCGGGATCGTTCCTGCTGTCCAAGATCGCGCTGCGCAGCATGGTCC
>JAEEUD010000156.1 GCA_016286835.1 Pyramidobacter sp.
TCACTGCCGAAGAGGTCAACGATGTCGTGAGAAAGGCCGCTGCCGGTGATATGGGCAAGTACCTGGGCGTGGTCGACGATGAGTGCGTGTCGATGGACTTCGTGCACGACGACCGCTCCAGCATCTTCGCTCCCGATCAGACGATCGTGATGAATGGCCTCGTCAAGGTCTTCGCCTGGTACGACAACGAGTGGGGCTACAGCTGCCGCTGCGTCGACCTGACCAACTACGTGATCGAGAAGGGCCTGTAAGATGCTGAAGCTGCGTGGATTTGAAGGCGTGGACCTGAAGGGCAAAAAGGTCCTGATGCGCGTCGATTTCAACGTGCCTTTCAAGAACGGCGTGCTCCGTGACAACGCCCGCATCGTCGCCCACAAACCGACGATCGACGCGCTGCTTGCGGCCGGCGCGAGCGTGACGATGGTGTCGCACTTCGGCCGTCCCAAGGGCAAAGTCGTTCCCGAGATGTCGCTCGGCCAGCTCGTGCCTGACATCGAAAAGGGCCTTGCCCACTCCGTGAAGTTCGTCGCTGAGTGTGTCGGTCCCGAAGTGGAGAAGGCCGTTGCCGAGCTCAAGCCCGGCGAGCTCCTTCTGCTTGAGAACTCGCGCTTCCATCCCGAAGAGGAGAAGAACGATCCTGAGTTCAGCAAGAAGATGGCCGCACCGTTTGACGTGTTCGTGATGGACGCGTTCAGCGCGGCGCACCGCGGCAACTGCTCGACCGAAGGCGTGTCGCACTTCCTGCCCAGCTATGCCGGCGGCCTGATCAAGCGCGAGGTCGAGTGCCTCGAGCGCGTCAAGTCCGATCCTGAGAAGCCCTACGTCGTTGTCCTCGGCGGCGCCAAGGTCTCCGACAAGATCGGCGTGATCGAGCACATGCTGAACAAGGCCACCTCCATCATCATCGGCGGCGGCATGGCCTTCACGTTCATCTCCGTTCAGGGCGGCAAGATCGGCAAGTCGCTGTTCGATGCCGAGCACGCCGATTTCGCTAAGGACGTCCTCGCCCGCGCCGAGAAGCTGGGCGTAAAAGTCCTTCTGCCCACCGACGTGGTCGCCGCGGCTGAGATCAGCGACGAGGTCGAGACCTGCGTCGTTCCGGCCAATGCCGTTCCCGACGACCTCATGGGTCTCGACATCGGCCCCGAGTCGGCCAAGGCCTTTGCGGCCGAGATCGCCGGTGCCAAGACGGTGCTCTGGAACGGCCCCATGGGCGTGTTCGAGAACAAACCGTTCGAAGCCGGCAGCCGCGCCGTGGCCGAAGCCATGGCCAACGCGACCGGCGCTTTCACCGTCGTCGGCGGCGGCGACACCGCCAGCTGCGTGAAGAAGTTCGGCCTCAAGGACAAGATGTCCCACGTCTCCACCGGCGGCGGCGCTTCTCTTGAGTACTGCGAGGGCAAGGATCTGCCCGGCATCATGCCGCTTGTCGTGTAATACCGGAATATAGTAAAATCGCCTCGGAGCGTAGAACTCCGGGGCGATTTTTTGATGGGGGAATGGAAATGGCGCTGAGTCTGGGAAAATGCGAACTGTGCCCGCGACGCTGCGGCGTGGACCGTACGGCCGGACAGAGGGGATACTGCGGCGCGGGCGAGCTTGTCAGGATCGCGCTTGTCTCGCTGCACCAGTGGGAAGAGCCCTGCCTGACCGGCAAAAACGGCGCCGGAACCGTGTTTTTCTCGCACTGCACGATGAAGTGCGCCTTCTGCCAGAATTACGACGTCAGCCACGGCGGTTTCGGTCTGGAAGTGACGACGGAACGCCTGACGGAGATTTTTCTGGAGCAGCAGGCACGCGGCGCGGCCTCGCTCGACCTTGTCACGCCGACGCACTACGTGCCGCAGATCATCGAGGCACTCGACGCCGCCAAAGCCCGCGGCTTTTCGCTGCCCGTTGTGTTCAACTGCGGCGGCTACGAAAACGTCGGGACGATCGAAGCGCTGCGCGGGTACGTCGACGTGTTCCTGCCCGACCTGAAGTATTATGACGACGACCTTGCGCGAAAGTATTCCAACGCGCCGGATTATTTTGCGCACGCTACGGCCGCCATCGAAAAGATGTTCGACCTGACCGGCCCGTTCGTGCTGAAAGACGGCCTGATGACGAAAGGCGTGATCGTGCGCCATCTCGTGCTGCCCGGCCAGTACCGTGACAGCCTGAAGATTCTCGACTGGCTGCACGAACGCTTCGGAAACGAAATCTACCTCAGCCTGATGAACCAGTTCACGCAGATGCAGCAGTGCACGGCCAGTTTCCCCGAACTGCGCCGCCGCCTGACGACGATGGAATACCAGAAAGTCCTTGCTCACGCCGAAAAGCTGGGCATGGAAAACTGCTTCGTCCAAAGTGCCGGCACGGCGATGGAAAAGTTCATCCCGAAGTTTGACGGGAGCGGAGTTCAAACGGCGGGGGAAGTTTGACCCGACAAAAATGTCCTATAAGAAACATAAGCGGCGCGAGCGGAAAAGTGATTCCGTTCGCGCCGCGTCGTTTATAGGCCCTCGTTTCTCCGCATATTTGCTGTTTTGAGGAACCGTTTGAGTTCTTCGTTTTTCAGCAGCTTATCGCGCAGATGAGCTGGAAAGTGATCGGCGAACTTTTCCACCGTGCAGCCGACGTAAAAGTCGTCGGGGATTTCGTTCGCGATCGTGCCGCCGCCGTTGTTGCCGGCGGAGCTGCCGGGGGAATAGACGTCGTATTCGATCCCGGCTTTGCCGTTTTCGTAAAAACGCAGAGTGATGAACGTGTTTTCGAAGTGTTTTTCGTCGCGGTCGAGGGCGAGGAAGATGTCGGCGTGGAGAAAGTTCAGTTTGTTGTTCTTGGCGAATTCTTCCGCGTACGTGTCGTATTCGCCGCGGATGAGCACTAAGTTTTGGCGCAGCAGTGTGGCGAGCGCCGGAGTCATGGCGATGCGTCTCACGGTGCGGTCGAGGATCAGCGTTTCCATGCCGGTAAACGCGTCCAGAAAGCCGGCTTTCGCCTCGGTGATGCCTTTTGTGAGGTGAATGGCCGAGTACTCTGCAGGCCAGTCTTGCTCTGCTGTGGGAAATACGTCGAGATCGTCCCGGCACACGGCACCCTTGCCTTCGACTTCCAGAGGACGGCCATACGTATAGCTGAACGTGATCGCTTCGTTGTGGTTGGAAAAATACATACAGGCTTCTCCTTTCCGGGGAATGCATCGCCAATGCGCGAGCCGGTTCGATTGTTGTCGATCTTTGCTTTTCGGCGGAGTGTGAATTTCCATTTTGCGGTATAATCGGACTGATCTTTAAACGGCGACGGATCATTTCCGAGAGACGTGTTTTTCAAAAAAGGCAGGATGAAAAGATGTACAGCACGCTGAAAAGAACCTGGGCAGAGATCAACCTTGATAATCTGACGCATAATTTTGAAGTCATCCGCAGGCAGGTCGGCCCCGATGTCAAGCTGCTCGGCGTGATGAAGGCGGACGCGTACGGGCATGGGGCCGTACGGGTGGCGCAGCATCTGGAAAAGCTGGGCGCGGCCTATCTGGCTGTCTCCAATATCGACGAAGCGGCCGAACTGCGCGAGAACGGCGTCGGGCTGCCGATCCTGATGCTCGGCTTCACACCGGCCGATCAGGCGGAGCGCATCATCCGCATCGGCATGACGCAGGCCGTGCAGGATTGCGAGATCGCCAGGGCGTTCTCCGCAGCGGCCGTGAAGCTGGGCCGGAAGATGAAGGTCCACATCAAGCTCGACACGGGCATGGGACGCCTCGGCTTTCAGTGCGACGAAGCTCATTTTGAGGAGAGCCGCCGCGACATCCTTGAGCTCCTCAGGCTTCCCGGGCTTGACGTGGAGGGCGTGTTTACGCACTTCAGCGTTTCCGATGAGGAAGAGGACGAACACGTCGAATTCACGCGGCTCCAGCACGAGCGTTTTGAGCGCATGATCGAAGCGGTCGAGAATCAGGGGAGTTTTAAGTTCCGCCTGCGTCACTGCTGCAACTCCGGCGGTATCGCCGATTACTCCGGATGGGCGGGGGATATGGTGAGATGCGGGATCATCCTTTACGGCACCGGCAGCCTCGCGGCGAAGATGGGAATGAAGCCGGTGATGACGCTCAAGACTGTGATCTCAGCGATCAGGGACGTTGCCGCCGGAACTCCGGTCAGCTACGGGCGCACGTTCTTGACCGAGCGGGAGAGCCGCATCGCCGTGCTGCCGATCGGCTATGCCGACGGCCTTCATCGTGCGCTTTCCGGCAGGATGCGGGTGTTCACGCCTTACGGCGTGGCGCCGCAGGTCGGACGTATCTGCATGGATATGTGCATGATCGACGTGACGGATCTGCCCGAGGTGAAAGTCGGCGATGAAGTCGAAGTGTTCGGCGAGCATGTCCTCTGCGATACCGACGCGCAACTGTGCGGGACGATCCCTTACGAGCTGCTGTGCGCCGTGAGCAAACGCGTCCCGCGCCGCTATATCGGGGCTTAGTTCAGTGCCCCGTGCGGTGTTTTTTTAGTCCTGTCCTTTGCGATAATTCACTACATCGCTCTGATAGAATCCCCACAGCCTTGAAACTGCGTTTTCTGGGGTGAAGAAGTTCTCTTCGAGAATGTGTTCCCAGGCGCGGTCGGAAACGCCGGAAACGTATTTGACGAATCCTTCGTCGCCTTTGGAACGCGCCAGTTCGAGGGTTCGCTCGCGGAAGACGCGCCAGTCTTTCAGATCGCCGTTAGCGGCATAGTTTGTTTTTCCGTGACAGCTCATATGGTTCATCACTCCTTGTGATCGTTGCAGTTGCAGCATATTCATGCACGGGCGGGCACATGGGCCCCCCCTACGAATAGTTTATTCTTGTATTTCCTTCGCGTCTTTGTGTCTTCGTGTTGGTTTCGGTTTTGCCTTTTACGGGAAAGAATATGAAAGAAGCGGGAACGCT
>JAEEUD010000157.1 GCA_016286835.1 Pyramidobacter sp.
GGTGCCGAGCAGCCACCATTTCTTCATGGGCACGTGACCGTAGCCGAACAGCACCGGGCCGCAGGCTCCGCCGTAGTTGGTGAGCATGGCGCCGTAGCCGTTGCAGGCCGCGCAGACGATGGCCAGAGGCAGTGCGGGAGCGCCGGCGACCAGGCCGATCGTGTACATCACGGGCATCATCGAAGTGGTGAAGACCGAGCTGGAGGCGAACGCGTAGCGGATCACGAGGCCGCCGATGACGAGGACCAGCATCAGCATGACGGGGTCAAACTGGGTGAAGTCATACGACTGGCGCAGCACGTCGGCGAACCACTTGAAGAAGCCGGCGCCGGAAAGCTGAGACGACAGGCCGATGATCGCGCCGTACCAGATCAGGGTGTTCCAGGCACCCTTGTTGCTGCGGACCTGCTCCCAGGTCATGCAGCCGAAGATCAGGCAGAGGCTGAGGAAGACGATGGCGACAGAAACGGCCGAGAACTTGGTGATCGAGCCGGTCGCCCAGCCGAGAACGGCGAGGAAGAAGAACAGAGCCAGCCATTTTTCCTTGGCGGACATGGGGCCCATCTCTTCAAGCCCCTTCTTCGACAGCTCCTTGTAGTTGTCGATGCGCTTGATCTCGGGCGGATAAAACACGTACATCACAAAGGGGATCAGCAGTACGAGGACGAGCGCGGGGAGGAAGGCCATCTTGGCCCAGGTGATCCAGTTCAGGTCGACCTTGAGGATGTCCTGCGCGAAAGCGGCGATCTGGACGTTGGGAGCCATGCCGGTGAGGAACGCGGAAGCGGTCGTCAGGTTGATGTGGTAGGCGACGATGGCCAGATAGGCCGCCAGCTTGCGGCTGGAGCCCTGCTCAACAGTAGAGCCTAGCGTGGTGGCAACGTTGTTGAAGATGGGGAAGACGACGCCGCCGGCGCGGGCCGTTGTGGAAGGAATGGCCAGACCCAGCGTGAGGTCGGTGAACGCTTCGGCGTAGCCGAGGCCGAGACTTGTTTTGCCGAACATGCCGATCAGCTTGAAGGCGATGCGCTTGCCCAGACCGGTCGAAGCGAAGGCGACGGAGATCATGAACGCGGCGAACACCTGCCATGTCGTGGTGCTGGCAAAACCGGTCAGCAGCGGCTTCGCTCCCAGCAGAAGACTGTAGAAGCCGATGACGGCGAGCATGACGACGGGCGACGAATAGGGCTGGAGCATGATGCCGAGGATGGCGACGATGTAGGCCGAGAAATACTTCCAGGCCAGCGGCTTGAGGCCGGCGGGGCAGGGGCTGAACCAGATGAGGGCGCCCACGGCGAACATAAAGGCGATTTTTGCAACTCTGACGGCAGAATCTTTACTCATTTCCTAATGACCTCCTGAAGAATGATATGCGGTGCTATTCGCAATGCGCGAATTTGGTGAAAAGCTCCTGAAGGTACGGACGCGTATCTTCAAGCGTTTCCAGACGCGAGAGCGTGTTCCAGAGCTTGGCGGCGTATTCCTTGCCGCAGGCCTCGCCGACGTAGGCCATGAACTTCTCCTCGACAGCGCCGGCGGGAAGCGGCAGTTCGGGATCACCGTAGGGCGTGATCTGCGTGGCCTTGAAGACGCGGCCGTCGACGGTCTCGACTTCGACCTTCGCGGCGCCCCAGAGGCTCTTGTCCTTCTCGGCCATGGCGACGATCTCGGCGTCCAGAGCGACGGTGATCCGCTTGGCGTAGGCCAGCAGAGCTTCGTCGTGCAGGTGCTTCTGGAGCAACTCGTCCTCAACGCGGCCGTCGTTGAGCAGCACGGCGACGGTGTAGGGCACGCTGGTCTGGGTCTGGGCATCGTCCTTGGGCGCGTAGTTGACGGCGGCGCAGAGGAACTCGCTGCCGAAAACGCGCACGGCCTTCACGTCGGAGGCTTTCAGGCCTTCCTTGCGGACGATGTCGCTGACGGCGTCGAGCGTGGCGTGGATGCGGCGGACGCAGGCGTAGCGCTTCATGTAGGCGGAGTTGATGTCCCAGGTCAGCCTGGGGTTGTTCAACAGCTCCGTGTTCGGATCGGGCGAGTAGGCGTTGACGTAGCCGAGGCGGCCTTCGTAAACGCCGCAGGGACCGCCGAGCGCGTTCTCGGCCATGCGGGCGCAGGCGATGCCGGTCTTCGCACCCCAGCCGGCGACGGTGAACTTCTGCGCCGAGCCGTCGATGGCCGACTGGTTCAGTCCGCCTGCCAGCGACGCGGCCAGCGAGATGGCGTCGGAAAGTTGCGTGCGGTCGAAACCGAGCAGGTCGGCAACGGCCGTGGCGGCAGCTGCACCGCCGCAGATGCTGGTGGCGTCGACGCCGCGCTTGAGGTAGGCGGACGGATTGATGACGCGGCCTTCCCAGCAGTACACCTCATAGGCGCGTACGACGGCTTCGATCAGTTTCTTGCCGCTGATGCCGCCGCGTTTCCAGGCGGTGACGAGGGCGGTGGAGTTGATGGCGACGCCGGGGTGCGCCATCGCGAAACGGTGACCGTCGTCGATGTCGGGCATACGCGCGGTGCTGCCGATCCACAGCGCCGTGTCCTCTTCGTTGGACTCGAACGGAGCTTTCGTGACTTCCTTGAGGCGCTTCGACATCGGGTTGGCCGAGCCCTTGAAGGCAACGGCGATGAAGTCGGCGATGACTTCCTTGGCTTTCTGAACGGTCGCCGCCGGGATGGCGTCGTAGTTGATCTTCTCGACGACGTCCACGAGCTTGTCCAGACTCGTCTTTTTCGTTTCCATTAGGTAAATTCTCCTTTTCTGAACTGTTCTTTTTAATGACAGACGGAGGGATTACTTCGCGGCCGCCTGCTTCTTCATGTAGCCGAACAGGCCGCCGGCTTCCATGATCTCGTGCTCAAGGTCGCTCACGGCGTCGCCGTGGAACTCCTCGCCGGTGACGGTGTCGCGCACGCTGCCGGTCTCAAGGTCGACTTCCAGCGTGTCGCCGTTTTTGATCTTGCCGGTCTTGATCGCGTCGGAAAGACCCTTGACGAACAGCACGGGGTAGCCGTTGTTGATGGCGTTGCGATAGTAGATGCGCGAGCAGGTCTCGGCCAGCACGCAGGGAACGCCCGCGTACTGGAGGCAGTAAACGGCGTGCTCGCGGCTCGAACCGCAGCCGAAGTTCTTGCCTGCGACGACGAAATCGCCGGGCTTCACTTCCTTGGCGAAGTTCTCGTGGCCGGGGTAGTACTCGAAGCTGTACTGAGGCATCTGCGCCGGGTCGGTCTCGGCGAGGTACTTGTTGTGGTAGATAAGGTCGGTATCAACGTCGTCGGCGAAGACGAACGCGCGTCCGGTCTGTTTGCTCATGTTCGTTTCCTCCCTTTTATTATTCGCCAAGGATGTCGCGCGGGTCGGTGATCTCGCCGCGCAGGGCGCTGGCCATAGCGGCCATGGGGCTCATCAGGTAGGTGTGGCTGCCCTTGCCGACTTTGCCGATGAAGTTGCGGTTGTTCGTGGCGATACCCACGTCGCCCTTCGGCATTGCGCCGTAGTGCTCGGCCGTGCAGAGCGCGCAGGTGGGGTTGGTGAAGACGATGCCCGCTTCAAGGAATTTCAGGGCCAGGCCTTCCTTCACGCATCTCATCTGCACCTCGGTGGTGCTGGGGGTGATGATCACGCGCGTGCCGGGATGGACCACACCGCCGCCGGCCATCAGCACGTCGTAGGCGGCCTTCATATCCTCGTAGCGGCCGTTGGAGCAGGAACCGATGTGCACCTGATCGACGTGCGTGCCGGCCACTTCGCGCACCGTTTTGACGTTGTCGGGCGCGTCGGGGCACGAGGCCATCGGCTCAAGGTCGGTGACGTCGTAGTGCAGCACCTTGCAGTACTCGGCGTCGGCGTCGGCGGAAAGCATCTTCACGCGCTCGCGCACTTCTTCGCCGGCGCGGGCGACGAGCCATTCAAGGGCTTCGCCGTTGGGCATGATCAGCGGGACCTTGCCGCTCATCTCGGTGACCATGGAGCAGAGCGTGATGCGCTCGGCCACGGAAGCGTTCTCGATCGTCTCGCCCGTGAACTCGACGGCCAGGTAGTCCATGCCGCCGGCGCCGAGGTCGCCGATGATCTTGGTGAGCAGGTCGCGCATGCACACGCCTTTTTTGAACTTGCCGGTGACGACGACTTTCATCGTCTCGGGGACGCGGAACCAGGCGGTGCCGGCAATGTAGGCGGCGGCCACGTCGCTGTTGCCGACGCCCGTGGCGAAGATGCCCATGGAGCCGAGCAGGTTCATGTGGCTGTCCGTGCCGAGCACCACGTCGCCGGGCTTCATCAGGCCGGCTTCGAGCATGACATGCTGGCCGACGCCGTGGTTCACGTCGAAGACGTGCTTGATGCCCTGGCGCTTGGCGAACTCACGGATGATCTTCTGGTTGTTGGCGACTTTTTCGCTGTGAGCGGGAGCCTGAAGGTCGAACGTGTAGGCGATCTTGTCGGGATCCCACACCTTGGCTTCCATGCCCATTTCCTTTTCAAACTGAAGCACGCAGTTCGCTCCGCCGAAATCGCGCGCGGAGGCCAGATCGACGTTGCACCAGACGCGCTCGCCCACTTTGACGGGACGGCCCGCGGCACGCTCCATGATCTTCATGATGATCGTTTTGCCCATAGCAGCTTCCCCTTTTCGAGAGTTTGTACGGCCGCTTGCGGCCGCTTGTTCCGTGTTGATGTTCAAAATGTATCATGGCTTTCTGCAATCGAAAAGCAAAAGGAATTTCAGCAAGCGCACCAAAAAGTTGCGAAGTGATCGTTTTCACATGAACGCGGCAGGGCACAAGGATCATGGGTTTCGCAACCAAAAATTGCACAGTGCGCGGAAACATTTGCTTTTCAGGGGAAGCGTGCGCCCATAGAATGAAGGCAAAATTCCCGTGAAAGGATCGTGTTCCTTCTAT
>JAEEUD010000158.1 GCA_016286835.1 Pyramidobacter sp.
TCGCAGCCCAATCCGATCGCACTGACTTTCATGCCCGTGCGTCCCAGCGTTCTGTATTCCATTGCCGACACCCCTTAAGCCGTTGCGGCGAGATAATAAAGCTCATGTGTTAGAACAAAGTATAACACCTCAAGCCAGCTTCAAGTCAAGGCGATTTTTATCCGGCGGAGCGGAAGTGCGTACAATGACAGGACAGATTATCATCGGAGGATAGACTCGTCTAGCTATATCGTAAACTACTAAATCGTGATTGAGCAGTTTGTGAAAGAAGCATGGATCGTGTGCTTTTTGTCTTTGAGTTTGCTGTGGACTTTGCTATAATCGAAGCAGATCTTGAGGCGGGAGAGGATTATCATGGCGGACAATTCCAGTCTGGGCGCGGCGAAAACAGCTAAAAACGACGAATTCTACACGCAGTACAGCGACATCGAGGCAGAGATGAATGCCTATGTCGAATACGATAAAAACGTCTTTCGCGGCAAAACGATTTTGCTGCCGTGCGACGACCCCGAGTGGTCGAACTTCACCAAATACTTTGACAGCAACTTTGAGCGCTTCGGCCTGAAAAAACTGATCTCCACGTCATACGCGAAGGGCGAGGGCAACAAGCAGCTAACGCTGTTTATAGATAAACGACGCTCCGCCGGGGAGATTTTTCACCCTGCGGAGCGTCGTTTTTTCTTTGTGTCTTAGTGTCTTTGTGTCGGTTTTGAACTTATTCCTTCACCGCCGCGACGAGCGTGATCTCAAGACCGTACTGCGGGCCGGCGAGGCGGGCCTCGACGCAGGTGCGGACGGGCTGGGTGCCTTCCTTGAACCACGCATCCCAGACGGAGTTGAACTCCTTGAAGCTGCGCATGTCGGCCAGATAGACAGTGGCCGAGAGCACGTGCTCCATGTCGGAGTTATACTTCTCAAGCGTCTTTTTCAGGCCTTCAAGGCAGTCTTTGGCCTGAGGGGCGATACTGCCGCCGTTTTCTCCGACCTGGCCGGAGAGGTAGAGCACGCCGTTGTGCTCGACGGCTTCGTGAAAGCGTCCGTTGCAGTTGTAACGTTTGATGGTCATTGTTATTGCTCCTTTGCGTTTGGTGTGTAAAACGATCTGATTGTAACAGGCCAACAGGGATTTTTCAACGCGCGGCGGCTTGACCCGTATCGCTGGAACGCGCTATACTGAACGAAATCTTGGCTGAAAGCGAGGCGGTCGACATGCCACTGATCCTGATCCCCACGCCCATCGGCAACCTGGGCGATATCACGCTGCGCGCGCTCGAAGAACTGAAAAACGCCGATCTGATCGCCTGCGAGGACACGCGCCACAGCGGCCTGCTGCTGAATCATTACGGCATCAAAAAGCCGCTGCTGAGCTATCAGAAGTTCAACGAACAGTCGCGCGTGGACGAGATTTTAGCGCGGCTGGAAAAGGGCGAGCGCGTGGCCGTGATCAGCGACGCGGGAACGCCCGGCATGTCCGATCCCGGAGAGGTTGCCCTGAAAGCGGCGATCGAGGCGGGCTATCCCGTCGACGTGCTCCCGGGCGCGACGGCGTTCGTTCCTGCGGTGTTGCTGTCCGGCCTTGTGCCGCAGCCGTTTTCGTTCGTCGGCTTTCTGCCGGACGCGAAGGGCGAACGGACGGCCGCGCTGGAAAAGCTGAAAGGCCACCCTTTTACGATGGTCTTTTACCTCTCGCCGCACAAGGCGGCCAAACAGATGGAGGACTTCCTGTCCGTGCTCGGCGACCGGCCCTGCGCGCTCGTGCGCGAGATCAGCAAGGTGTATCAGGAAGCCCGGCGCGGCACGCTCTCAACGGTTCTGACAAGCCTTGACGACGGCGTGAAGGGGGAGCTGGTCCTCGTCGTTGCGCCTTCTTCGGCCGATGAGACGCCGTCGGATGACGCCTGGCAGGCGGAGGCGCTCGCACTTCGCGAGGCCGGTGAGCCGGTGAAGAAGATCGCGGAGGAACTGGCTGCGAAATATGCCGTGCCGAAAAACAGGATCAAGGCGTGGCTGCTGAACGAAGGCGGAAGATAACCGCTCTGCCGCGCTGCCTGCGATGCTTGCGGAAACAACACGAGGCCGTCTGAGAAAAATCAGGCGGCCTTTGTTTTGTAAAACGTTTTTTCGGGAATATTGCGCTTAAATTGTTATTTTACTATAATAATGCAGGATGAATCCCATTGAGGGGCTTTTTTTATGGCTAACTGTTCTCGCACAGTTCGTGCGCTGGCGCTGTCGGCCTTTCTGCTTGCGGCCGCAGGTGCCCGGGCGGAGATCATTTCCGGCGGCGGGCGGGAGATGTTCGACGTCCGTTTTCTGAACGCGGATGAGACGTCGCCGCTGTACTACAAGGAAGACAATGAAACGTACTCGTTCACCCCGGCTCTGAAAAAGGCCGTGCTTTCCGGCTATCAGTACTGGGCCGACATTCTCGGCCCCGGGGCGAAAAACGACGGCGCCGTTCCCGTCTACGTGCGCGGCCTGAAGGTGTTTCAAAATGCCAACGCCGGCCAGGACAATTACGTAAACGGACGCTACATCTCCAACAACGGCTGGGTGCTGACGATGCAGAACGGCGGCTCGATCAGCCCGTTCGATATCACAAAAGCCAAGTGGCAGAGGATCGAGGGCACTCCGCGATTCGGCTACGTTGTCGACGGCAAAGTCCTCGATAAATACGGCGTCGCGCTGGTCACGTTCGGCGACAACTACGGCGCGCTGCGTGACGGTTCCGAGCGCGGCTGGTGGCTGAACGACAAAACGCTCCTGCCCGACAACGAGCAGGCCGCTGATCTCGGCCGTGTTGCCCGTCATGAGCTGGCGCACGCGCTGGGGATCACTGCCTCGCGCAGCGCGATCCGCAGAAACCGGGTCACTCAGAAGGACGAGGACGGCAGGCCCCTGTACCGTTTCTCGTCAACGGAGACTCCCGATACGGTCTTTTACAAGCATCTTATCGACGAGCGCGGCAACCGCGCCCGCCCGGGCATGGAGATCATCACGGCAGAAGAGTTTGATCGGCGGAAAGCAGAAAAACCTTCGCTGGACGAGAAAGATTGCTTCATTCTCAGCTATGTGCGCAGCTGGGATTTGAAAAAGGGGTCGACGAAGGGCAAAGCTTATTTCACCGGCACGAACGTCTCGGAGGTGCTTGACGGCGCCACGTTCGACGGTATGGCCGGCATCCCCATCAACGGCTGGGAAAGCTATCCCGAGCTGTCGCATATCGAGCTGGGCGGCACGATGTCGCACGCCGACTATCGCAACTGGACCACGTTCAACGAAGCTGAGTTGGCCGTGATGCAGGACATCGGCTGGAAGTTCGACCGCAAGGCGTACTACGGCTATTCGGTCTACAAGGACGGCGCGACGATCACGAACACGCGCGGATTTTCCGCCCGCAACGCCGAAGGCATGGCGTACCTTGACGGCGTGCCGAGCACGGTGCCGCTGACGATCGGTCTGCACGTATGGGGCTCGAAAAACACCGTGACGCAGGCCGCCGACATCCTCACCAAGGGGACCGGTTCGGCCGGCATGAGGATCGACGGTTCGAAAAACCGCATCGTCCTGGCCGAGGGGAACAAAATCAACGCCGACGGCGAAAACGGCATCGGCGCGCTGTTCTCCTACGGCGGCGGGCACATTTTTGAGCAGAAGGGCGACATCACGGCTGACGGCAGGGGCGGCATCGGCGCGCGCTTCGACTTCGGCAGCAACAGCCGCGGCGCCGCGGGCGTGTACTACGGCTCGTACATCAGCTACAAGCGCAGGGTCAATGCGGAAACGGGAAAGATCACCGGCACGGATAATCTTGATCTGCCTGCCGAGCTGGACGCCCCGCTCGTTTCCCGCTACGACCTTTCCGGCAAGCTGTCGGGCAACGCCCACGCGATCTACATCGGCAAAAACGCGTTCGTCAAGGAGATCAACATGAAAGAAGGCGCGGATGTCAAGGGTCATATCACCAGCGACTGGAAGCATTTTTCCGGTTTTGACGGCATCTATGACAACAAGGAAGTTGAGGACGGCAGCCCGCTGCTCATTCAGTATGACGACACAATCTACAACTATTCGATGTTCCTTTCTGACCTTGTGACCGACATCAACGTGGCCGGCGATGTCGCCGTCAAAGGCAATATCACCGGAGCCGACAACATGCGGCTGAACGTGAAAAGCGGCACGCTTTCGCTCGACGGCACGGCCGACGTGACGTCCGTCGAGGTGGGGAAGGACGGCGCGCTGTTCGGCGGCACTTACATCGCGCGCAGCATGAGCGCGGCAGTGCCTGACGGCGTGACTGACGACCAAACGGGCGTTTTCGACAACGCCGGCCTGCTCATCCCTGACGGCGCGGACATGTCCATAACGGCTGAGAGAGCGTTCATCAGCAGCGGCAGCATGGCCGTGATGCTGAAAGACGAGGATACGGCTTACGCGATCGTCGTCAAAAGCCCGCTTATTAATGTAGACGGCACAACGCTTGCTGCCGAAGAGGACGGCGCCTATCAGCCCGGCTTAAAGTACACATTCCTTAAAGCGACCGATGAGGGGATCGGCGGCGAATTTGCCACGAAACAAGGCGACGAATTCACCGATCTGCTCGAGGTCCGCGAGTTGAAAAATGAGGGAGCATCCGCGTGGGTCATGCTCGGCGTGGACGACGACGAGATCGAAGACGAGGACGAGAGCGCTGTCCTCAGTGATCTGGAGGAGATCGTCGAGGAAGACGAGAGCGAGGAGACCGGAACTCCCGATAAGGGCCAGGAGCCCGATAAGCAGCCTGATAAGGAGCAACAACCGGACAAACAGCCTGATAAAGATCAGGAACCGGATAAGCAGCCCGACAAAGGCAAGGAGCCTGATAAACAGCCCGATAAAGGTCAGGAACC
>JAEEUD010000159.1 GCA_016286835.1 Pyramidobacter sp.
CTTCTGGGTATTGACCGTGAGTACGAGCGCGGTCGATGACGCGCCGAGCTGGAGCCCGAACGAACCGCCGCTGATCGAGAAGAACGCAGGACCGTTCCACCCGCCCTTGCTGTCCCTGCGCATGATCAGGCCTTCGCCGTAGCGGCCGCCAACGATCAGGCCGGCTTTGACGACATTGGGAAAAATGGCAACGGCCTTGCAGTCTCTCACGGACTCGGCAAAGCCCTCCGAGAATTTCGATTTGATCATGCGCTCGACCGTCTTTTGCGCCTCGCGTACACGGGCCTCGACGTGATGATCCTTTGCCGCAGCAGCACAGCAGAAGAGCGAAAGCAAGAGAACGGACAGCAACAGTTTTTTCATTCCCAACGCCTCCATTATTTAAGATAGGTCAATTATACCTTTTTCCTTCAAAAGAAGCAATTTCATGAAAAGCCGTTGGCATTGCCGCCAAGCTGTGCTATACTTTTTTCAGACATAAAATTCGCCTGCGGTGTTCGTGATTGCGTCTTTCGTCTTGAGCCTACATTTTCCGACTTGCTTCTCGGGATATACCGTCGGTCGTGGCCGGCGGGCTACAATCCCTATTGAAAATCTTTTTCAGGAGCGGGTCAAGACTGCCGCAACACGGCACTGTGGGTTTAATTTTTCAGGAGAGGAGAGTGCCCTTTCGGGACTCTCCTCTTTTTGACGACACAAGGATGTGATCGAATGCAGTCTCCTCTGCTCTATCCGGCGCAATTCGCAGGCGTCATCTTCGACTGGGACGGCGTAATCGCCGAGACAAAACTCAACTTTCAGCCGATCCGCGACCAATTCTTTGGCGGTCGGCGCGTGCCGCTGCTGGAAAGCGCGCGGACGCTGCCTGACGCCCAACGCGACGCCGTGATGGCAGCGATCTGCGCCGAAGAGATGCGCGGCGCGGCGGCCTCCACGCCTGTCCCCGGCGCCCGCGAGCTTGTCGAACTGCTTAATTCGCGCGGCGTGCCGTGGTGCGTGATGTCGCGCAACTGCCGCGAGTCGATCGACCTGGCCGCACGTTCGATCGGCTTCCCGCTGCCCTCTGCGACGTTCGGGCGCGAAGCGGTCCACGTCAAGCCGGATCCGCGCGCCATCGACGATGCAGCCGGCTCATTGGGCGCGAGCGCGCGAGACTGTCTCGTCATCGGCGATTTTCTCTACGAGCTGATCGGCGCCCGCCGCGCCGGCGCCAGATGCGTGCTCGTCAACCGCGCCGATACGGAGTGCGAATCGTACGCCGACGCAGCGTTCGCGACCATGCGGGATCTCTATGAATCATTCGCCGCAAACGAGCCGATCGTGCCATGGGAATATCATGCTGCCGGATGGTTCGGTCTCCAGTCTCTCGAGGCCATGTATCGCCGAACAATCTTCTTCGACACGGAACTGAACGCCGTTTCGCTAGCGCGCGTCGAAGAGCTCGCTTCCCGCGGTTTAGGGACTCTGTGCACGGCCGGGGAACGAGAAGTGACCGCCCGCGAACTGGCGCAGACGCCTGCCCTCGCACCGTTCTGGCTGAAACGTCCGCTCTGTAAAGCGCTTTCTGCCCTGCTGGCGCCGCGTTATCCGCTTTTGACGATCAAAAACGGCACAGACGGCGAGCCGCTGTCAAGCATCATCAAACCGCATTGAGAACATGTTGTTTTTATGATCCATAAAAAACGCGGAAAAGAGCTGTGCGCTCTTTTCCGCGTTTTCGTTATGCCACAAAAGGACAGGTCTTACTTGGCCATCGAACGAAGCACAAGCTCGGCGATGACTGCCGAACCGACGAACGTGCCGACGAAGACGAAGAGACCGACGACGACGATCTTCCAGCCGAGCTTCTTGAACATCTCCATGTCCTTGCCGACAGCCAGACCGGCGTAGGCCAGAATGGGCGTGCAAAGGCCAAGGAAGCTGACCTTGCCGGCATACTGACCGACGAACGCGGCGCAGGGAAGGAAATCAGGGATGGTCACGATCGTGCCGAGGGTGCAGATGTAGGCAACGGTGGGCAGGCCCTTCCAGCCCGTCAGCTTGTAGATCAGCTTGTAGATGACGACGCCGCCGAAGACGATCGCCAGCAGCACGGCGATGCCGATGAGCGTAGGCTCGAGAGCGACGCCCTGGATCAGGTTCGCCACGACGGAAAGCGCGGCGCACATAAGGGTGAAAATTGCCATCTGTACGTTAGTCATTTTTCATAAACTCCTTTCAGCCGGTTTCCGAACTACTTCGACTCTTTTTTCACGCCGAAGATCTTGCACAGGAACTCCGTGACGGGCAGACCGATGAACACGGACATGTACACGCCGTCGAGGCCGGAGATCATGTTCGACGTGGCGGCAAAGGCCGTGATCGTCTCCTTCTTGTCGGGGAACATCTCGACAAGCGGAGCCACAGAAGCGGACATCATCGAAGCGGAGCCGGTGCCGCAGGCCATGGCCAGAGCCTCGGGGCTGAACCAGGACATCGTCGAGGCGATGATGGAGCTCATGAAGCCGCAGAAGAGCGTGCCGAACAGCGTGCCGGTGACGTAGACGCCCATGACGCCGACGCCTTCGGGGCTGTCCATGCCGTAGCGCTCGCCGATCAGGGCCAGCGAAGACTCACGGGCGATCGAGAACGCGGCGCCGACGGTGGCACGGCCCAGACCAAGGGCGATGGCAACGGGGACGCCGAGCAGGATCGTGCCGAGGTTGCCGAACTCCTGAAGGAGCAGCGCCGGAGCGGAGTGGACGACCTTCCAGAAGCTGGGGCCGACCAGCGTGCCGTAACGGGCCATGAGCAGGAAGAACGTCACGCCGACGAGCGACGAGGTCTGCAGCATGTCTTCCTTGTTGACGAGCTTGAAGACGCCGCAGAGAGCGCCGAGCACGAAGGCATAGAGCATCGGGATCAGAACGACCTTTGCAGGACCGATGCTGAACGCGATGTTGCCGATCTTCTCCGCCGCCACCAGGATAACCAGCGCGAGCGCGTGGATCTTCCAGTTGCGCAGTGCCTTGCTTACCATTTCCATAAAAAAACCTCCCAAAAACAGATTTAGATATAGCCCGCCGCCTGCATGGCCGCGGGATTTACCCCAAAGTTACATGTTGCACCAGGTGTCGATGTATTCCTGTTTCGTCATCGCCGGCTTGAAGTTCTTTTTGATCTCCAGCCCGACCTTCGCACCGTCGGCAAGCAGGTCGATGACCGTCATCGTCAGCGCCTTGGCGGCAATCATGTACGACAGTTCCTTATCGACGATGTGGTAGTCCTTGCTGTGCGCCACGCCCTCGGCGCCGCCGATATAGGCATGGACTGTCGGCATCAGCGCCGCCACGTCAGCCGCGTCGGTGCTGCCGCCGGAATGCGGCACGTGACGCGCCACATGCTCCTTGCCCAGCAGAGCGACCAGATTGGCATACATCAGATCCTGCAGGCCTTCGTCGTTCTTCATCGGCAGATAGCCGGGGACTTCGTCGATCCGCGTTTCCGCGCCCACGGCGTCACCGCCGGCTTTAAGAGCGCGATTCACCTTGCGCGAAGCGTCGAGGATGGCTTCCACCGAGCCGCCGCGTACGTAGGTCTCGATGCGCACGTCGGCGGGGACGACGTTCACCGTATCACCGCCCTTGGTGATGATCGGGTGGACGCGGATATGGTCCTCGTCCTTGAACGTCTCACGCTGCGCGTCGATCGCGAACAGGCCGATCTTCGCCGCGTTCAGCGCGTTGATGCCGTTGAACGGAGAGCCGCCGGCATGGGCTGCCTTGCCCTTGTAGAACACTTCCTTTGAAACGAAGCCGTTCGACGTGCCGCCCACGTTGGCCTTGATCGGAGTCTCCTGAGTCCCTTCGGTGGACGTGTTGTGCTGCATGATCATCATGTCGATGTCGTCCATCAGGCCGCGATAGATGAACTCCTGCTTGCCGCCGAACATCTTGATCTTGCCCTCGCGGCGAAGCTGGCCGCGGTAAGCCATCTCCACGAACTCTTCGGCGGGAACAGCCATCAGCGCCACATCGCCGCTGAGTTCATTCATGATCCTGCGGTCGGCCAGGGCGTAGGCCACGCCGGAAAGAGCCGCAATCATGCAGTGATGGCCGCACATGTGTGCCGCGCCTGTAACAGGGTCGGCAAACGGGCTGTCAGGCACGCCGAGCGCGTCAAGCTCGCCCATCACGGAGAGCTTCAGCTTCTTTTCCTTGCCCTTCACGTCGGCGATGACGCCGGTGATGCACTGCTTATCCTTCGTCGGGAAGCCGAGGCCTTCAAAGACCTTTTTGATCTTCTCCGCCGTCTTGAACTCTTTCCAGCCCGTCTCCGGCTCGGCAAAAATGCTGTCGCCAAGCGCGTGAATGTCGTCGTGCCGCGAGTCGATGATCTCGCAGGCAAGTTTTTTGAGCTCTTCCTTGTTCATGAGGCACTTCATTCCTTTCAGACATTCTTTCAGGCAAATCGCGGCGTTCGCGCCATTTCTGACAGAATAAAATATCCAGCACGCGGGATATTCTAGCACGTGATTATATATTTGTACATGCCGATTTTAGTTTTTACGCCTGAAATTTTGTATTTTTCGTGTACTTTTGCCGTCGACTCATCGTGCATATCCGACGCACTAGGGCTATTTGCCCCGCCGCGGCTGTTCACCGCTGTCTCCGCTGCGCGGCGTGCCCTCGATCTTGTAGATCTCTTCACCGCTGAATGCCATGTTCAGCTTTTCGCGCGCCAGCCACGCCTGCCCTTCTTTCGTCCTGAAAAACTGCACGCGGTCGCGCAGGCGCGCCAAACGATCCTGCGCCTGTTCGAGAGCCAGTTCCTTCTCGTGCATCAGCTCAGTCATGCGCTTTTGCCGGTCAAG
>JAEEUD010000160.1 GCA_016286835.1 Pyramidobacter sp.
AAGGGCGATGACGCTCAGTTTTTTGTTCATTGGATGACCTCCTTTGAATGGGATCATGTCAGTTGTTGGCTGGAACGAAAGCGGCGTCCTCGCGAAAACGCCGCGGCGGGGCGCTCTATTCGTACTTGAGCGCGTCGATGGGGTTGAGCATGGATGCTTTCGCGGCAGGGTAGTAGCCGAAGCCGATGCCGACGGCAGCGGAGAACACGAACGCGAGCGCGATCGAGCTGGCGGAGAACACGGGCGGGGCCTGCGTGATGCCGGCCAGACTGTAGCCGGCTGCGACGCCCGCGCAGATGCCGAGTACGCCGCCGATGACAGACAATGTGACCGATTCGATCAAAAACTGCAGTCGGATGTTGCCGGCCTTTGCGCCCACTGCCATGCGGATGCCGATCTCTCGTGTGCGTTCGGTGACGGAGACGAGCATGATGTTCATGATGCCGATGCCGCCGACGACGAGCGAGATGACGGCGATCGAAGCGAGCAGCATCGAGGTGACGCTGGTGGTCTTGCGCCGCGCTTCGAGCATCTGTGAGAGGCTGCGCACGGCAAAGTCGTCAGGCTGGCCGGGGCGGATCTTATGACGCTCGCGCAGCAGGGCCGTGATCTCGGCGGTGATGTAGGACAGCGCCTCCATCGAGACGCCCTTGACCTGGATGTTGCCGACGCGGCCGGGGGTGCTGTACCTGACGAGACGGCTCTGCGCCGTTTTCAGCGGCACGAGGATGAGGTCGTCCTGATCCATGAAGCCGCCCGTGCTCTGGCCTTTGCTGGCGAACACGCCGATGACGGTGAACGGCACCTTGGAAAGGCGGATCGACTTGTTCAGCGGACTCTCGCGGCCGAAGAGCTTGTCGGCCACCGTCTTGCCGATGACTGCCACCTTGTTGCCCATTCTCTGGTCACTGTCGCTGATGTTGCGGCCGCGGTCGATCGTATAGCCCTGCACGTCAGGATAATCGGGCGTGCTGCCGTAGACCTGCGTCGACCAGTTGGTATTGCCGTAGATGGCCTGCACGCTGGTGCTCACGGTCGGGGCAACGGCTTCGACGCCGGAGACGTTCTCGGCGATGGCAGTGGCGTCGTCCTCGGTGAGGAACCTGGCGTTGTCGCCGGTGGACTGGGCGTTGCGCTCGCGCATGACGGTGACGGAGTTAGTGCCGAACGAGGCGATCTGCTCGTCGATGACCTTGTTGGCGCCTTCGCCCACGGCAAAAGCGGCGATGACGGCGCCGACGCCGATGATGATGCCGAGCGTGGTCAGGAACGAGCGTGTCTTGTTGCGGTTCAGCGAGCGGATGGCGATGCGGAATATCTCGATGAATGAGATCATGAGCTTTCCCCCTTTAGAAGCGGCGCTTCTCGACGGGCTTGTCCTCGAGGATCAGTCCGTCGCGGAAGAGCAGCTGCCGTTTGGCGAAGGCGGCCACGTCGGGTTCGTGCGTGACGAGGATGATCGTGATGCCCTCGTCGTCGTTGAGCTTCTGGAACAGCCGCATGATCTCGTCGCTCGTCTTCGAGTCGAGGTTTCCCGTCGGTTCGTCGGCCATCAGGATCGGGGCTTTGTTGACGATGCCGCGGGCAATGGCGACACGCTGCTGCTGTCCGCCGGAAAGCTGGCTGGGCTCGTGATTGAGGCGCTCGCCAAGTCCCATGCGCTCGAGAGCTTCCTTGGCTCGGCGGTGACGTTCCCGGGCGCCGATGCCGGCGTAGAGCATGGGCAGCTCGACGTTTTCCATGGCGCTGGTGCGCTGGAGCAGGTTGAAGCCCTGGAAGACGAAGCCGATCGTGCTGTTGCGGATGGCGGCCAGAGTATCGCGGTTCAGCTTCGACACGTCCTTGCCGTCGAGGAAGTACTGGCCCGACGTGGGTTTGTCGAGGCAGCCGAGGATGTTCATCGTCGTCGATTTGCCCGATCCCGACGGCCCCATCATGGCGACGAACTCGCCCTTTTCGACGATGAGGTCGATGCCGTGGAGGATCTCGATCGACTCGCTGCCGAGCCTGAAGCTCTTGTGGATGTCTTTCAGTTCGACGAGCGGCATGGCTATTTCTTCTTATCCGGCTGGAGGTTGAATCCGACGAGGACCTCCGTCCCCTCCTCCACGCCGGAGAGGATCTCGGTGCGCGTTCCGTCGGTGATGCCCTTTTCCACTTCGATCTTGACGGGTTTTTTGTTCATCAGTACGTAGACGCCGGGCGTTTCGACCGCCGCCACGTTGCCGCCGCGGCGGCGCGGAGCCGGCTGGAGCGACGTGTTGACGTTGGGATTGAAGCGCAGCGCCGCGTTGGGCACGAGGAGGATATCCTTCTTCTCGGTGACGATCAGGCTGACGTTGGCCGTCATGCCGGGCATCAGCTTCTCCTCGTCGTTGTTCACCTTGACGATGACGGTGTAGGAAACGACGCTGTTGCTCGATTTCGGCGAGATGCGCACCTGCGTGACCGAGCCGGTGAACGTGGCGTCGGTGTAGGCGTCAACGGTGAACTCGGCGCGCTGGCCGACCTTGACGCTGCCGATGTCGGCCTCGTCGACGTTCACTTCCACCTGCATCTGCTTGAGGTCGCGGGCGATCTCGGCGATGCTGGGCGTCTGGTAGCTGGCGGCGACCGTCTGGCCTTTTTCGACGTTCTTGGCGACAACGACGCCGTCGACAGGCGAGTAGATCTTGGTGTAGCTGAGGTTGATCTCCTGCTTGCGCAGCGTGGCCTCATACTGGGCCACCTTGGCCTGCGCGACCAGCACGTCGGCCTTGGCAGTGGCCTGATCGGCCACGTCGGCGTCAAGCTCGCTGCGGGCGATCAGGTCTTTTTTGACAAGCTGGCGCGTGCGGCTGAGATCGCGGTTGGCCCTGAGCAGCTTGGCGTTGGCCTTGGCCAGATCAGCCTTGGCGGAGAGCACGTTGGCCTTGGCCATGTCCACGTCGGCCTGCTGCGTGCGGCTGTCCATGACGGCGATGAGCTGGCCTTCCTTGACCTTGTCGTTGTAATCGACGTAGATCTCCCTGATGGTGCCGGAGATCTGCGTGCCGACGTCGACGGTCTCCTCGGCCGAGAGCGTTCCCGTGGCCTGGATGGTGCTTCTCAGCGAGCCGCGGCGCACGCGAGCGGTGCGGTAAGAAACGTCGGCACCGGAAGCGCGATTTTCCGTGTACCACAGGCCGCCGCCGGAAACAAGCGCGGCGATCAGCGCGCACGTGACGTATTTGGCAAATTTTTTCATGATTCGGATACCTCCCCCATGGCTTTTTCAAGGTTCAGCCTTGCTTCCTTATGATCGTACAGCGTGGTGATGAGCTTGGTCTGGGCGCTGGCGTACCTGTCGACGGCGTCGGAGATCTCGAGGCTGTTGCCCACGCCGGCATGGTAGCGGCCGAGCGCGAGGTCGAGGTTCTCGCGCGCCTGCTTCACTGCCGTTTGGGCCGCGTCCATCGAGGCGCTGTTTTCACGCAGGGCCTGCCAGGCTCTGCGGACTTCGAGGATGATGTCCTGTGCCAGTTTCTCGCGGTTGGCTTCGGCCACTTTCAGGTCGGCCTTCGCGCCCGCGACGCGGGCTTTCGTCTGGCCGCCGTCGCCGATGGGGATGGAGAGGCTGAGACCGGCCCTCCACCGCTCCGAATCGTTGAAAGTCGTGCCGCCGAACGTGTAGCTGCCGCTCGCGCCGAGATCGGGCGCGTTCGTCAGCTTGGCGGCCTTCACGTCGTTCTTCGCCTTGAGCAGGAGCAGATCCTGCGCGCTCAGGTCGGGCCGGTTGGCGGCCGCACGTTCAAGCGCTTCGTTCAGGCCGATGTTCCAGGGCTCGAAAGCGAGCTCGTCCTTGACGCTTTCGATGTCGAGCGCCGGAGCTCCCATCGCGGAAGCGAGCTGGGCCTTATACTGTTCGGCCGAAGACTCGGCCCTGATCAGCGTCAGGCGGGCGTTGGCGAGGTCGGCCTCGGCTTTCGTCACTTCGATCTTGGGCTTGGTGCCGACGGAGTAGTACGACTTGGCCCATTCAAGGCGCTTTTCGTAGTTTTTCACCTGCTCCTTCTGCACGGCGATGTCGCGCACCGATCTGTTCAGACCGTAATACGCGTCGCGCACCGCTGCGATCACGTTCTCGCGCGTGCGCCGGTACGTCTCTTCCGAGGCCTTCGTGGTCAGCTTGGCGCTCTTGATGGCTGTGTTCGTCTTGCCCCAGTCCCACACCGTCTGCGAAAGCGAGACGCCGGAGCTCCAGTCGCCGTCGCTGCCTCCGCTGCCGGCTCCTTTGGTGATGCCGCTTCTGGAGTAGCCGACGTTGCCGTTCACCTTCGTGCGCGCGGAAACGGCGGCGAGCGAGGCGCTGGCCTTGTTGCGCTCGATCGTCCCCTGCGCGGCCGTCAGGCTGGGATGGCTGGCAAGCGCGTACGCCACGCACTGTTCAAGCGTCAGCTTCTCGCCGGCAAATGCGGCACCCGCCAGCGCGAGCAGCGCCGAGGAAACGATCAGCGCGCGGACGCTTTTTTTCGCGAAGCTCCTCCTTTTTATGAGGGTCCCTTTCATGACGTTCACCTCTCCTGAGATCTTGGTTTTGTTTTCAAGGACAGTTTAGCGCGGTTCGACAGAAAAAAACATTGTCGAAATCTTCACTTTTATTGTACGCGAAGTCCGCAAAAAAGGCAAAAACAAAAGTTTACGTGAAACGCCCGGTTGCCCGTCCAGAGACGTTGAGACGGCGAACTTACGCGCAGATCGACAAAACAAAAATCTCCGCCGTGGACGAGAAGATTTTTCTCGCGCGGCGGAGATTTTTCGTGCAAAAGTTGATCGTTAGACTGCGTCTACAAAATTGAAAATAGGCTTGGACGCTC
>JAEEUD010000161.1 GCA_016286835.1 Pyramidobacter sp.
ACGAGCTCGCTGTCGTAGTCGCGCGGAACGCTGTAGATGTTCTCGTGGTTCACCAGGTGTCCGGCAGCGACGGCGCGGTTCGTGCGGCCGATCAGCTCGCCGTACTTGAGCACGTCGGCGCCTTCGGCCAAGTCGACGAGCGCGATCTTGTGGCAGTACGGGATCGTCTCCTCGGCGCGGATCGTGCAGACCTCGCTGCCCTTGCGGTAGACGACGTCGTTCCCCGCCGCGACTTCCTTCACACACGTGACGACGTTGTCGCGGACGTCCATCATAAGCGCGTTGATCTCCATGAAAAAGCCCCCCGATTATTGATTGCAGATCAGTGTCTTTCGACGGCTTTACAGTAGCACCGCAGGGGTATAAAATCAATTTTATCGTTTTTATGTGGCTATAAAACGAAAATATGGGAGGCGGACGTATGGAGCAGGTGATGGAGTACATCTGGCGCGTGTATCAGGAGGGCAGTTTTTCCAAGGCGGCGGAAAAACTCTACATGACGCAGCCGGCGCTGTCCATCGCCGTCAAACGCGTGGAGGCGTCGCTGGGCGCGGAACTGTTCGACCGCACGCGGCATCCGCTGGAACTGACGGAGGCAGGGCAAGCCTATGTGAACGCGATCCGCCGTGTCCGCGACACGGAGGACGACCTGCGGCGCGAGATCGACGACCTGCGCGGCCTGCGCGCCGGGCACCTGCGCGTGGGCGGCACGCACTACGTCAACTGTTATCTGCTGGCCGGCGTGCTCGCCGCTTTCACGAAGGAGTACGCGGGCGTGAGCGTGGAGCTGATCGAGGGCGGTTCGCCGAGGCTGCTCGAGAGTCTGCGCCGCCGTGAGCTGGACCTGACGTTCAGCTGCGATCCCGCGGCGCTGAAGGAGTTCGAGCATGTGCCCGCGTTTTCCGACCGCGTCCTGCTGGCCGTGCCCAAAGACGCGCTGCTGCCCAAGGAGCTGAAAAGCGCGCGGCTCTCCGCCGCCGACGTTCTGGCCGGCCGCCATCTCTCGCCCGACTGTCCGTGCGCGCCGCTGTCCGCGTTCGCCGATCAGGATTTTATCCTGCTGGAAGCGGGCAACAACCTGCGCGAACGCAGTCTGGCGATGCTCGACGAGGCCGGCGTCGCGCCGCGCGTGACGATGACGCTGTCACAATTGGTGACCACCTTCGAGATGGCGGAAAGCGGCCTCGGCGCGGCGTTCGTCTGCGACCGGCTGGTACGTTCGCCGCGGACGAAGCTGGACTTTTTCCGCCTCGCCTCGCCGCTGGCCGTGCGCGAGTTCTTCATCCTGCTGCCCGAGCGCGCCTACACGCCGTTCGCCGTGCGCGCCTTCGCCGGATACGCGCCGCGGAAGATCCGCGAGAACGACCGGAAGCGGGGACGCACCGGCGCCGGAACGAACGTGTAAAACGCACCCGAATAATCATACAAAACAGACGCCCGAAAGGCCGGAACGTATTGCCGGACTTTCGGGCGTCTGTTTGTTCGGGTGTATTTTGACGAGCTGAAACGCACACTATAAGAAAGGCCGGTGCATCCGGCGGAAAGGAGGCGAACCGCTTTGAACCGTTTTCGTATCGCGGCGCTGCTGGCGCTGTCCGGCGCGCTCCTTGCCATGCCAGCCGGGGCGGCGGAGAAAACTCCGCCGGTCTGGAACTCGCGTCAGATCAAGGCCCTGCGCTGCCGCTGCTGCGGCAGGCGCGGACTCGATCCTCGCTTTGAGCGTCTGCTGCTCCGTCTGCAGGCACGCGTCGGCAGCGAGCTGCGCTTTACCAGCGGGCGGCGCTGTCCGCGTCACAACGCGCATGTCGGCGGCGTCAGGAATAGCCTCCATCTGCGCGGCCAGGCGGCCGACGTGGCCGTTCCGGCCGTTCGTCAGCGCGCGTTCTGTGCGGCCGCGCGGGCGCTCGGCTTTCGCCGCGTCCTGCCCGACGCGCGCAGGAATTACGTGCATCTCTCGCTGTAAGCGAAAAAACTTCGCGGTCGTTTTCGCAGCGGTTGTAAAACCTGTGCAAAAAACGCACACTTTATGATGAAGTCAAAAACGAAGGAGGTGAACACACATGGCTGCACAGATGGAACTGGTCAACTGCAAAATGCAGATCAAAACCCAGGCGGGCACTCTCGACAGCGGCAAGCCCCGCGTGAAGAGCTACACCCTTGCGGGCGTTGACGAGAACGCGGGCGCGCAGCTCCTGCTCGACGTTTCCGGAGCCGTTGGAAGCGTCATCGCCAACCCCGTGCTCGAGACCTACCGCGTCGACTCGCGCCTTGTCTCCGACGACGGCGAGTAACGCCGTCTCCTTATATATATGAAAGGAGGTGAAAACATGTCCCAAACTCTTTCGATGAAATTCGGCCTTGAGAGCGGCGGCGACCGCGTCATCTCGCTGCCCGGCCCGAAGGCCAACCTCACCGCGGCCGCGGCTTCCGCCGCGCTGAACGCGATGGTCACGGCCGGCGAGGCTTTCGCCGATCCGCTGACCTCCGGCAAGCGCGCCGAGGTGATCGAGCGCACCGTGACCGTCCTCGTCAACAACGAGGAATAAAATAAGAGCGGCCCGTCAGCTCCGGCCGCCATTGGAATAGATGAACAGCGCCCCCGCGCTCCGATCAGGTTCGGAACGCGGGGCGCTTTTTTTACTCGTTGCTCATCAGCACGCGCGTCTTCGCGCCGGTGCCGGCTTCGCTGAGAGGGAAGTCGAAATACGTGTCGGGAAAAGGCTCGTCGCGGAGCACGAAGTGCCACCACTCGGTGCGGATGCCCTTGAAGCCGCACTCCATCATGACGCTGCGCAGCGTGGCGCGGTTGCGCTCCTGCACCTTCGTCAGGCCTTTGGCGGCGTAGTGCGAACGTTCGTCGAAGAGGTCGAACGGCCCGCCCATGTCCAGCTCCTGACCGGTCTTCATGTCGAGCAGAGTGCAGTCCACGGCGCTGCCGCGGCTGTGGCCGCTGCGCAGGGCGATGTAGCCGCCGGTGTGCAGCGAGGTCTTGGCCAGCTTGGGATAGAAATACGGCTTCATGCGGTCGTCGGGCGTCAGCGACCAGCGGTAAAACTGCTCCACGCCGCGCGCGGGACGGTAGGCGTCCCAGATCTTCAGCCGCAGGCCGCGCGCCTCGAACCTCGCTTCGGCCTTCGCCAGCGCTTCGGCGGCCTGACGGCACAGCGACAGCGAGGGGATGTCGTAGCCGTCGACGCGGACGCCCATGAAATTGTACGAGCTGGCGTAGCGCGGCTCCTGCACCGCGCCGGGCACGGCGTCGCAGAGCGGCACGAAATCCTCAGCTCCCGCCGCGAACGCGCCGCGCGCGAACAGGCAGAGGACGAACAGGCAGACCAGCAGTTTCAAGGCCTTATGCCCCCTTCTTGCCGAGCAGCGAGCGGTGGATCTTCACGACGACCTTACGGATCTTCGCCGGTTCGGCCGGCGCCACGCAGGGCTGGTGCGCGTCCTCGGGGAAAAAGACGGCGAACATGCCCTTGCGGCAGTCGAGCGACAGGCCTTCGCCGCGGAAGAACTGGATGTCGCGCTCCTCGTCGTATGTGCCCGCGGGCACGACGCGTCCGATGGGCGCAAAGCCGATGCGCTCGTCGCCGCTGAGCGTCATCTGGATGTCGATGAACTCGCGGTGCGCCTCAAAAGGCGCCAGCTCCTTCGGCCGCGTCATCGTCTCGTCGATGGAGTACCACGCCTTGCCGGGGATCAGCTCGGTCTTGCCGGCCGCGAGCGTCTTCAGATCCTCGCGCGCAAGCTGCCGCAGCGCCCAGGCGAACACGTCGCCCAGCCCGTAATAGTTTTTTGCCTCGTCGATGTGAGCGTAAATCATGCCAGAGAACAACCTTTCAATATAAAATCAAATTCAGATCCGACACGAAGACCCAAAGACACAAAGGGAATCTTAGGGAAAACGTGATCTGCGCGGAGAAGTTGCGCGGAAACGTGTACTTATTTTACCACGAAAAGGCCGAAAGTGTGTTTAAAAGCGCAGCAAATAAACCGGACCATCCGGCACGATGCCGGACGATCCGGTTTTGTCTTTGTGTCTTCGTGTCTTTGTGGTGAAGGTTTTGAATTAAAAGCCCGCGCGGCTATCTCACTTCGCTGCCCTTTTCCTTGCGGATGACGTCGTGGGCGCCGCCTTCGACGATGCTCGTGGCGCTGACCAGCGTCAGCTTGGCCTTCTGCTGGAGCTCGGCGATCGTCAGGGCGCCGCAGTTGCACATCGTCGATTTGATCTTCAGGCACGTCTTCTCGACGTTCTCCTTGAGCGGGCCGGCGTAGGGCACGTAGCTGTCCACGCCCTCCTCGAACGAGAGCTTGCCCTTGCCGCCGAGGTCATAGCGCTGCCAGTTGCGGGCGCGGTTGCTGCCCTCGCCCCAGTACTCCTTGACATAGGTGCCGCCAAAGAAGAGCTTTTCCGTCGGGCTTTCGTCAAAGCGGGCAAAGTAGCGGCCAAGCATGACGAAGTCGGCGCCCATGGCAAGCGCCAGCGTCAGGTGGTGGTCATAGACGATGCCGCCGTCGGAGCAGACGGGCACATACACGCCGGTTTCTTCAAAGTATTCGTCGCGGGCCTTGCAAACATCGATCACGGCCGTCGCCTGGCCGCGGCCGATCCCCTTGGTCTCGCGGGTGATGCAGATGGAGCCGCCGCCGATGCCGACCTTGACGAAGTCCGCGCCGCAGTCCGCGAGGAAGCGGAAGCCCTCCGCGTCGACCACGTTGCCCGCGCCGACCTTGACCGAATCCCCGTAGCGGGAACGGATCCAGGCAAGCGTGCGCTTCTGCCAGTCCGAAAAGCCCTCGCTCGAATCGAT
>JAEEUD010000162.1 GCA_016286835.1 Pyramidobacter sp.
GCTCCCGCAGCTGGAGAAGAAAGGCTACGACATCGACTTCTCGGCGGCACTGATCGCCGCGGCGGGTACGATCGGCGTCGTCATTCCGCCCAGCGTTCCGATGGTGCTGTTCGCCACGATCGCCGGTGAGTCGGTCGCAAAACTGTTCATGGCCGGTTTCGTCCCCGGTGCGATCATGGGCGGAGCGCTGATCGTCATCGCCCTGCGCGTGGCGCATAAGCGCGGCTACCCAGCGGCCGATCCTGTGGACAAGTCCGAAAAACGCCGTCGTCTCGTCAGCGCCCTGTGGGGGCTGCTGACGCCCGTGATCATCCTTGGAGGCATCTTCTCCGGCGTGTTCACGCCGTCCGAGGCCGCGGCCATCGCCGTGGATTACTCACTGATCGTCGCGTTCCTGGTCTACCGGGCGCTGACGTGGAAGAAGTTCTATCAGCTCGTCGTCGGCGCAGGCGTCACCTCGGCGCTGGTGATGTTCATCATCGCCACGTCCACGTTGTTCGGCTGGGAACTGGCCTTCTGCCAGGCGCCCGAACAGGTGGCCGAGGTGATGCTGAAAGCGGCCGGCGGACGTCCGGCGATGATCTACCTGATGATCATGGTGATCATCCTGATCGCCGGCATGTTCATGGAGACGTCGTCGGCGCTGATCGTGCTGACGCCCATCTTCATCCCGACGATCATGAACATCGGCGGCAACATGATCCACTTCGGCCTGCTCGTCACGATCGGACTGGCGATCGGCATGGCGACGCCGCCTGTGGCGATCGACCTCTACGTTGCCAGCGCCATCACCGGCCTGCCCATGGAGCGGTTGACGAAGCCGATCATCCCGATGGTCCTTGCGCTTGCGGCGGTCCTCTTTGTGCTCACCTATGTGCCGTCGCTGACGACCTCCCTGCCCGCCTTGATGGGCATGAAATAATCATAAGGAGATGTTACGATGAACAGCGATCATATCAAAAAGGGCTACCAGCGCGCCCCGCACCGCGCCATGCTGAAGGCTTCCGGCTACACCGACTGGGAGATGGAACGCCCGTTCGTGGCTGTGGTCAACGCCTACAACTCGATCATTCCCGGACATGTTCATTTGAAGCGCATCACTGAAGCCGTCAAAGCCGGCATCTATGCCTTCGGCGGCGTGCCGTTCGAGTTCCCCGTCATCGGCGTGTGCGACGGCATCGCCATGAACCATGAGGGAATGCACTTCTCGCTGCCGAGCCGCGAGATCATCCGCGACAGTGTCGAGGCGATGATCAAAGGACACGCGCTTGATGCCGTCGTCATGATCCCCAACTGCGACAAGATCGTGCCCGGCATGGCGATGGCGCTGGCCGACCTCAACATCCCCGGCCTGATCGTCAGCGGCGGTCCGATGCTGGCCGGACGCACCCACGGCAAGACCAGCGACATCAACACCATCTTCGAAGCCTGCGGCGCCTACGCGGCCGGCAAGATCGACGACGAGGAACTGCGCTACGTCGAGGACACGTCGTGCCCCACCTGCGGCAGCTGCTCCGGCATGTTCACCGCCAACACGATGAACTGCATGATGGAAGCGCTCGGCATCGCTCTGCCCGGCAACGGCACGATTCCCGCCGTGTACTCGGCCCGCGACCGCCTTGCCAAGAACGCCGGACGCCAGGTGATGTGGATGATCGAGCACAACGTGCGCCCGCGCGACATCCTCACCGAAAAGGCGTTTGAGAACGCCGTTGCTGTCGACATGGCGCTGGGCGGATCGACCAACACCACACTGCACCTGCCGGCCATCGCCAAGTGCGCCGGCGTGAAGCTGACGCTCGAGAAGATGGACGAGATCAGCCGCAACACGCCCCATCTGTGCAGCATGAGCCCCGGCGGACTGTACCACTGCGAGGATCTCGGCGAAGCCGGCGGCATCCCCGCCGTGATGAAAGTGCTGCTCGATGGCGGCAAGCTTCACGGCGACTGCCTGACCTGCACCGGCGAGACTGTGGCGGAGAAGCTGAAGAACGCCCGCGTGACCAACGCCGAAGTGATTCGTCCGCTCGACAACCCCGTCGATCCCGAGGGCGGCATCGCCGTGCTCAAGGGCAACCTTGCCCCGCTCGGCTCCGTCGTCAAGCAGACCGCCGTTCTGCCCGAGATGATGAAGCATACCGGTCCGGCCCGCGTGTTCAACAGCGAGGACGAGGCCAGCAAGGCCATCTACGGCCGCCAGATCAAGGACGGCGACGTGATCGTCATCCGCTACGAAGGCCCCAAGGGCGGCCCCGGCATGAGAGAGATGCTGTCGCCCACGTCGGCCGTCGTCGGCATGGGACAGGGCGGCACCGTCGCGCTGATCACTGACGGGCGCTTCTCCGGCGCCAGCCGCGGCGCTTCGATCGGTCACATCTCGCCCGAAGCCGCTTCCGGCGGCCCGATCGCGCTGGTGGAGGAGGGCGACCTGATCGAGATCGACATCCCCGCCCGCAAGCTGGAACTGAAAGTCAGCGACGAAGAGCTGGCGAGGCGTCGTGCGGCATGGAAGTGCCCCGAACTGAAGTGCGACTCGCCGTTCCTCCAGCACTACCGTGCGTTTGTCACCAGCGGCGTCGAGGGCGCGATGCTGAAACGCGACGGCGACGAGTAAACACCGATCTGAGCCTGAAAAGGCCCTCTGGCGTTCACAGCTCAGAGGGCCTTTTGCCGTCAAACGCTCTGCTCTCCGGCATCTGGATCGGGGGAGAAAAGCGATGTTCTCCATTTTTTATTTGCTTAAAATTTCCACGCCGATATTTACGTTTTATAATCTTGCTCGTCTTGACGGTGAAGGAGTTTTCCGTTATTCTTATTCGCAACGTGTTGGAAATATTGCGTTGTAATAGTTTGTGTTTATCGGTTCCTGGACGTGGCTCACGGGAGGTGAAACGCATGAATTTCACGGGAATGGCGGGCGCGACGGCTCTTTCGGCGATCGCGTTCGGCGTCGTCTTCCTCGTGCTGATCGGACTGACGTTCGTCATCTATGCGATGCGCATCGTCAGCAAGGGACGCCAGTAGTTTTCGGGTTACAGCGGCGTGTGCCGCTCAATCAAATTTTTCTGGGAGGAAAGAATCATGAACGTTGTTGCTGAAGCCTTTTCCCGCATTTGTTCGGAGTCCGGCTTTGCGGGGCTGACCCAGGGCAATATCATTATGCTTCTGGTGTCGTTCGTTCTGCTGTACCTTGCTATCGGCCGCGGCTTTGAGCCTCTGCTGCTGGTCCCCATCGCTGTGGGCTGCCTTATGGCCAATCTGCCTCTGTCCGGTATCCTTGACGCGCCTGTGATCGACGCGCTCGGCAAGGAGACCCATGCCGGCGGGTTCCTGTATTACATGTCGTTCGGCACCAGCCACGAGATTTACCCGGTCATCATCTTCATGGGCATCGGCGCCATGACCGACTTCGCCCCTCTGCTGGCCAACCCGATCACCTTCCTTCTTGGCGCTGCTGCTCAGCTGGGCGTGTTCGTCGCTCTGTTCGGCGCCATGATGCTGGGCTTCTCGGTCCAGGAAGCCGCTTCGATCGCCATCATCGGCGGCGCTGACGGCCCCACCAGCATCTACCTGTGCTCCAAGCTGGCCCCGCAGATCCTCGGTGCGGTCGCCGTGGCTTCGTACAGCTACATGTCGCTCGTTCCTCTTATTCAGCCTCCCATCATCAAGCTCTGCACCTCCAAGAAGGACCGCGCTATCCGCATGGACAAGCTGCGTCCCGTTTCCAAGCTTGAGCGCATCCTTTTCCCCATCGTCGTCACGGTCGTTACCGGCCTGATCCTGCCCATGTCGGTGCCTCTGGTCGGCATCCTCATGTTCGGCAACCTGCTGCGTGAGTGCGGCTGCACCGATCGTCTCAGCGACACGGCCCAGAACGCGATCATGAACACCACGACGATCTTCCTGTCGCTTACCGTCGGCGCGACGATGGAAGCCGACAAGTTCCTCACGATCGGTACGATCAAGATCATCGTCCTCGGCCTGATCGCCTTCATGGCCAGCACGGCGGGCGGATGCTTCTTCGGTCAGATCCTCAAGGTCTTCAGCGGCGGCAGGATCAACCCGATGATCGGCGCTGCCGGCGTGTCGGCCGTTCCTATGGCGGCCCGCGTCGTCCAGGTCGTCTCGCAGAAGGAGAATCCCGGCAACTTCCTGCTCATGCATGCCATGGGCCCCAACGTGGCCGGCGTTATCGGCACGGCGGTCGCTGCCGCGACGATGCTGACGCTTCTGTCGCACTAAATTTGAGCTGATACAAAAACTCCCTCGCCTTTTGGCGGGGGAGTTTTTGTATTTCCGGTTTATTTTTGCGGAGCCATGGTAAAACCGACTTTCCGTCCGTCGCGGGCAAAGGCGCTGCCGCTTGTCTCGTCGTTCCACAGCACGGGGCCGAAGGCGTTGATCGTGCCGAGATTTTGGCGCTCGGGCAGGGCGAAGAATTCGATCTCGCCCCGTTTGTCTTTGACGAGCGCGAGCACACGTCCGCCGGGGGAGGCGGAGACGGCGGAAACTTTTGCGGCGAACGCACACGGCAGGAACGCTGCCGGCACGCCGTCGTCGCGGAAGAGGACGACGCCTTCCTTCTCGTCCGGCACGGCGGGCGTGATGCCCGTCCAGGCGTCGGCATAGGGCGCGGAGGGCTCGACGGCGCGGATCTCTGCGGCGGGCATGACTTCTGCTGCACCCCAGGTCAGCCGCCAGACGCGGCCGTCGTCGCGGATCTCGTAGCGGTAGGCTGTCCCTTCGAGCGGGCGATAGCGGCGATAAAAGGCAAACGCGGCGGCAAACGAACAGAACATCGCG
>JAEEUD010000163.1 GCA_016286835.1 Pyramidobacter sp.
CGCCTTGAGGTGGTCGATTCGGTGAAGCCCGAGGCAGTGGTCGATCTCTATATGGACGCGGGCTGGTGGGAAGAGGGCTGGAGCGAGGACGTGATCCCCGCGATGGTGAAGAATTCGTTCCGCTTCGTCGGCCTGTTCGACGGCAACGAACTGGTCGGCATGGGACGCGCCCTGTCCGACGGCGTCAGCGACGCCTATATTCAGGACATCGTCGTGCGCACGGATTACCGCGGCCAGGGCTGGGGGCAGAAGATCGTCACATTTCTCGTGAAAGAGCTTCGCGACGCCGGCGTGGACTGGATCGGGCTGGTCGGCGCGCCCGGGACGAAGGAGTTTTACGAAAAGATGGGCTTCGCGCCGATGCCTGATTTCGTGCCGATGAAGTATCAATGCTGATATATGGCGTTGCGTTTGCATGTAAAAAAGTGTAGAATAGTCGAAAGAATTTGTTTTTGTACGACCACAAATCTTATCGGCCGGAGCCTCGCGTGTACGGCCGCTGAACAGGAGGCTGTCACATGGAACGGCTTGAACAGATCATTACCGCATCGCTGAAGAAACGCGCCGCCGAGAACGCTGTCTGGTGGGAGGGAACGTGGCTCACCGGCGCCGACATTCTGAACATGGCCGAGAAGGACAGAGCAACGCTCGAAGCGGCCGGCTTCAAAGAAGGCCAGCGACTGATGACACTGCTGCCCAACTGCCCCGCCCTGCTGGCGCTGGCGATCGCGACGTGGAGCCTGAAGGGCACGCTGATCCCCATGAACATGCGCGCCGGCGTCGACAATCTGCTGCCGACGATCGACCTCGTGCAGCCGTTCGCCATCGTCGTCGGCCGCGACGACACCAAGGCGGCCGCAGGCGTGCTGCGCTATCCCGTCGTCGAGACGGATGTGGCCGGAACGGTCGATGCGTTCCGCGGCGTCGAGCGCAAGACGACGACGAGCGACTGGGCGATCTTCTTCACCACGTCGGGCACGACGGGAATGCCCAAGGCCGTGCCGCTGACACACGCCAACTTCATCGCCAACGTCGCCGCCGTCCGCGCGCACATCGGCCTGTACGACACCGACACGATGCTCTGGGTGCTGCCCAACTTCCACTCGTTCGGCTTCACGCTCGGCGTGCTCATCCCGCAGCTGGTCGGCGCCAAGGTCACCGTCGTCGGCGGATTCATGCCGCCGCTGAAAGTGCTCCAGGCCATCCAGGCCAGCGGGACCAACGTGCTTTTCCTGGTGCCGGCCATGGTCGAGTTCCTCAAGAGATCGGCCGCGCACAATCCGTTCACGTTCAAGAACATCCGCCTCATCGCCACCGGCGGCGACCGCCTCAACACGGCGCTCGACCAGGCCGCGATCGACGTCTTCGGCTGCGGCATCCTCGAAGGCTACGGCACCACCGAGTGCTCGCCCGTCGTCTCCGTCAATCCCTCGTACGAGAGCCGCAAGATCGGCACCATCGGGACGATCCTGCCCACGTACGAGTGGAAAGTCTGCGACTCCAAGGGCAACAAAGTGCCGCCGGAGACGCCCGGCGTGCTGATGCTGCGCGGACCGTCCGTGTTCCACGGCTATTACGAGGCGCCCGAAGTCACGGCCGAACGGCTTCATGCCGACGGCTGGTATGACACCGGCGACGTGGTCAAGTACGACGCCGACGGCTACATCACCGTGCTCGACCGTCTCACCGACATCATCATCGTCGGCGGCTTCAACGTCTATCCGCAGGAAGTGGAGCGCATCCTCAACGCGCATCCGGCCGTGGCCCAGGCAGCTGTCGTGTCGATGCATCATATCGTCAACGGCGAGATCCCGCGCGCCTTCATCGTCCTCAAGGAAGGCGCCAGCGTCACCGACCGCGACATCATCGAATACTGCAAGGGCAAGCTGGCCAACTACAAGGTCCCCCGCAAGGTGGATTTCGTGACCGAGCTGCCCATGTCGGCCAACGGCAAGATCCTGCGCCGCAAGCTGCGCGAGATCGAGTAAAAGGACAAATATCAGTTTTACAGCACGGCCGGCGTGATGGGCGCCGGCCGTTTTTCAAGAGGTGATCCGGTGAAGAAATTATTCGCAGTTCTCATGTTTGCGCTGTTCCTGGCGCTGCCGGCGCAGGCTGCCCGGGTGCGCATGAGCGCTCCGGAAAAGGCGGAGATCGGCCAGCCGTTCTACGTCGAGCTGCGCTCCAGCGAGCCGGTGAGCGGCGTGAGCGTGACGTGGCGCGGACAAAAGTACAGCTTCGTGCCGCACGACAACGCCGTCCGCACCGTGCTGGGCATTCCCAACAGCGCCAAACTCGTCGGACAGAGCCTTCCGGTCACGGTCGAGTTCACGTTCGGCGGCAAACCGTACAGGATCGTCCGCAAAGTGAAAGCCGCGTCACACAGCTATCCGCGCCAGGTGCTGAAAGTCGCGCCGAAGATGGTCAATCCGCCCAAGTCGGAGCAGGCGCGTATCGCCGCTGAGCGCAAGCTTGTGGCCGCGGCCCTGGCGACGCGTACGGCCGGAGGCGTCCTGCCGCGCCCTAAAGATTTCGTCCGTCCCGTGGACGGCATCCCCACGGCGAAGTTCGGCGGCTTCCGCGTCTATAACGGCACGCCGCGCGCCGGACACGGCGGCCTCGATCTGCGCGCCGCCGTCGGCACGCCCGTCAAGGCCATGTGCGACGGCACCGTCGTGCTGACGGGCTTTCACTACTTCTCCGGCGGCGCCGTCTACGTCGACCACGGCGGCGGCGTGTTCTCCGTCTACTTCCATCTTTCCAAGATCCTCGTCAAAAAGGGGCAGAAAGTGAGCGCCGGCGACGTGCTCGCCCTTTCCGGCGCCACGGGCCGCGTCACGGGGCCGCACCTGCACCTCGGCATCAACGCCGGCAGCGCGTGGCTCGACGCCCTGCCGCTGCTGGGTGAAGCGAAGATCGCCCCCGGCGTGGAAAAAGTGTATGAGCTCAAATAACCGTTAAGGAGGCAAAATACAGATGAAAAAGATCACCATGTTCATGTTCGCTTCGTGCCCGCACTGCAAGCTGGCGCTGAAATGCATCGACGATCTCAAGGCCGCGCATCCCGAATACGCCGGCGTGCCGTTTGAGATGATCGACGAGCGCAAGCAGCCCGACGTGGCCGAGAAGTACGATTACTACTACGTTCCTACGTTCTACGTCGGCGAGGAAAAAATCCACGAGGGCCACGCCGAGATGGCCGACGTGGAAAAGGTCTTTCAGGCAGCGCTGGCGTAAATTTTCGCTCACCGCAACAAAAGCGGCTTCCCACACGGGAGGCCGCTTTTGTTATGCTCTTTCGGCAAAGTGATTGGCCCTGTCATTTTGCGCGAAGTCATGTATAATGGCGTGATTGAATGTTGTTTTTTCGGCCGCTGTGTCTTTTCACAAACGGCCGGAAGGAGGTTTTGAGAACATGAACATCCGTTATTTTGCCGCGCTGCTGCTGGCAGTGGTTATTTCCCTGCCCGCCGGCGCGAAAAAGCCCGCTCCGCTCCCCGTGCTGACCGTCGAGAACGCGCTCGATCTGGCCTGCTCGCACAATCCCTCGCTGACCGCCGCGCAGGCGCGGATCGACCAGGCCAAGGCACAGATCGACCAGGCGCGCGCCGACAAGCTGCCCAAGCTCTTCGCCTCGCTCGCCGGAGCCTGGCAGGGCAAGGAAGGAAAAGTTCCCGCGTACACGGCCGTCGCCCCCGGGCATTTCGTCCAGAGCGGCTACGCCCTCAACTCCTTTGAAGAAGTCTATCAGGCGTCGCTCGGCGCACAGTGGCTGATCTTTTCCAGCGGCGCCGTCGAAAACACCGTCAAAGCCCGCCGCCTCGCCTTCCTCGGCATCAAGACGCGCGAAGTGCGCACCGGCCAGGCTGTTGAAAACGCCGTGCGCGTGTGTTACAGCGACCTCCAGCGCGCCCGCGCCAAGTACACCGTCGCCGAAGAAGTGCTTGCCCTCACGCGCGAACACCTCTCGCAGGTCAAAGACTTCTTCAAATACGGCGTCGTCGCTCAGGACGAAGTTC
Source organism: Pyramidobacter sp. (assembly GCA_016286835.1). GTDB lineage: Bacteria > Synergistota > Synergistia > Synergistales > Dethiosulfovibrionaceae > Pyramidobacter. Next base: position 4,020 of record JAEEUD010000163.1, read on the forward strand.
TGCGCGTACAGGTAGACGTGGCCAACGGCGAGCTGAACGTCATCTCCGCCAAAAACGCCGTCGATGTGCGCTGGCGCGCCCTCGAACGCGCCGTCGGAACGCCGCTGCGGGGCGTGTACAGCCTGCCCGATCCCGGCACGGCCGCCTCCCCCGCTCCCGTGCCTGCGTGGAACGACGAAAGCCTGTTCGTCCTCCGCCCTGAACTGCGCGCGCTCGACTTTTCGCGCCGCGCCGCGCTCGCCGTGGCCGCCGCCGCGCAGGGCTCGACCGGCCCCAAGATCGCCGCGACCGGCGAAGTGTTCAACATGGGGCGCGACTTCTGGCCCAACGACCTCGACACCTGGAAACTTTCGCTCAGCCTGCGCTGGGACCTCTATGACGGCGGCAAAGCCCGTGCCCAGGTGAAGGAATACCGCGCCAAAGCCCGTGAACTCGCCGCCCAGATCGACGACTACAAGCACCAGATCGCCCTTGAAGTGTCCTCAGCACAACTCAACTACGAAGCCGCCAAGCAGCGCACCGACGTGGCCCGCCGCCAGGTGGAGAGCGCCCGCGAGGATTACCGCATGGCACTGATGCGCTACAAAGCCAACGTCGGCACCAACCTCGACGTGCTCGACGCCCGCACCGCCCTCACCAACGCCCGCACCCAGCTCGTCGACGCCATCTACGACACCGACAGCGCCCGAGCCAATCTCGACTACGCCCTCGGCGTATCCGAACGCTTCCGTCTCGAAGGACCGGCGGCGGGGAAATAGC
>JAEEUD010000164.1 GCA_016286835.1 Pyramidobacter sp.
GCGACGCCCACATCATCTCGCTCGGCGCGAAGATCGACCTGTAATTTTTCTGATATAATCAAAGCCGGACGCATTTGTGCGTCCGGCTTTTTCGCCATTTCCCCTGAAAAGGAGTTTTCAGATCATGAACTATTGGCTGACCTTTCTTAGCTACGTCCTCGTCACCGAGTTCACGCCCGGGCCGAACAACATCTCGTCGATGTCCAACGCCAGCCGTTACGGATTTGCCGCTTCGGCGCGCTACCGCCTGGGCATCTATTTCGGATTCTTCCTGATCCAGACGCTGGCGGCCCTGTTCAGCGCCGTACTGACGGGCGTGATCCCGGCGGTGAAGCCCTATATGCTTGCGCTCGGAGCGGCCTATATCCTCTGGATGGCCTGGAAGACGCTCACGTCCCGTTCCTCGGCCGGGGATGACGAAGCGCCCGCGCGCGACAACACGTTCCTGTCCGGAGTGCTGCTTCAGTTCGTCAACGTCAAGGTGATCATCTTCGCTCTCACGACGATGTCCGTGTATGCCGTGCCGTACAGCACATCGCCCGCGTTCCTGATGCTTTTCGGCTTTGTGATGGCGACCGTCGCCTGGATCTCGACCAACTGCTGGGCGGCCTTCGGCGCGGTCTTCAGCCGCGTGCTGCGCCGGCACGAACGCGTCGTCAACACGGTGATGGGGCTGCTGCTCGTCTGGTGTGCCGTGGCTCTGTATCTGTAACGTTTTCAAAAAAAAAGAGGCAGTCGCAGACAATTTTGCGGCTGCCTCTTTTTGGCGTAAAACAGTTTCGCGGGGCGATTGGCAGGCCTGGCCCTGCTTCGAGCCTATCATCCGGGAAAGGGATCACATGCAGGCGATGCGTCCCGTGCCGGCTTTGAAGCGACCGATCACCCGCGTCTCATCAAAGCCCCGCGAGCGCGCGATCCTCACGATCTCGTCGGCGGCGTCGGCGGGCGCGGCCAACAGCAGGCCGCCGGACGTCTGCGGGTCGAAGAGAAAGTCTTTGATTTCCTGTGCGAGCGCATCCAGTCCGTCCATCTGCGGCGCGTACAGTTTTTCGTTGCGGTAGGCGCCCGCCGGCAGCAGGCCCATCGAGCTCATGTCGGCCGCACCGGGAAGCGTGGGCAGCGAGGCCGTGTCCAACTTCAGATCGACGGTGTGCGAGCTGAGCATGTCGAGCGCGTGGCCGGCAAAGCCGAAGCCCGTCACGTCGGTGGCGGCGGAAACGGCCGCGCGCAGTTCAGCGCGCATGAAGCGGGGCAGGTCGTTCAGTTTCGTCATCCATTTCACGGCCGCGTCGGCCAGTTCCGGCTCGGCCATTTCGGCCTTCACGGCCGTAGCGGCGATGCCTGTGCCGAGCGGCTTGGTCAGCACGAGCACGTCGTCCGCTTTGGCGCCCGTGGTGCGCCACATGGCGGAGCGATCCACCTCGCCGAAGACGCACAGACCGTATTTCGGTTCCTTGTCCTCGACGCTGTGGCCGCCCATCAGGAACGCGCCGCTTTCGCTGACTTTACTGGCGCCGCCCTCCATGAGCTTTTTGAGCATATCCAGCGGCAGACAGTTGAGCGGAAAGGCGACGACGTTCAGTGCCACCAGCGGCGAGCCGCCCATGGCGAATACGTCGCTTATCGAGTTGGCGGCGGCGATCTGCCCCCACACGAACGGGTCGTCGACGACGGGCGTGATGAAATCGACGGTGAGGATTCCGACGCGCTGTTCGTCGATCTTCCAGAGCGCGGCGTCTTCGCCGCCTTCCCAGTCGGTGAGGATGCGCTCGTCCTTGGGGTGCGGCAGGCCGGCTAAAACTTTGGCAAGGTCCTCCGGACCGATCTTGGCCGCTCACCCGCTGCTGCTGGAAAGCTGCGTCAGCCGTTGCGTGATGCTCATGCTCGCGCCTCCTCTCACCGGCGGAAAAACAGATTGGCCAGCACCGTCAGCACGATGCTGATCACGATCGAACTGGCCAGAGGAAAGTGTACCGACCAGCCCTTGCCTTCCCACGAGAAATCGCCGGGCAGACGCCCCAGCGCCAGAAATTTGCCGCCAAAATGGATGACCGCTCCCGCCACGACCAGAGCGAGCCCGATCATCATCAGCGTTTTGCCGAAATCATGAGACATGAGAATAACCCCTTTACGGTGCGTATGTTGAGCGTTCTCCGTCATTATATACCACAATCGCGGCAGAGGACAGGAAAATGCAAAATCGGCAAGAAGCCGGAGATTTCATTGAATGCCACGTTGAGAGATGACAAAAGCGGTGTTCGGATCAGTATCTGCGATCGAGGCAGGAATACAGTCCATACGCATGAAAGTGTTCTTTCTTAGTAATTATTTTTTCTTAAGACTTATCACGTAAAAACTTGCCGATTCGTGCCGCGCGGGACGTTTCTGTGATGTTATAATGACGGCTGAAAAATTGTCCCGTTATTCAGGAGGAATGTTTGATGGCTCTTGTGCCTGTGACGACGGTGATGGAGGAACTGCAGTCGCTGAAAGCGGAACTGCGGGACAGCCTTTGACCTGCCTTCCATCGTGAAGGACTGTGAAGAACTGCGGAAAAAAGTTTCCGAGCCCGATTTCTGGACGAGCGAGGGCGCGCAGAAAGTTTCGGCGGAGCTGTCGCGGCGCGAGGCGTCGCTGGCCCGCTGGGAAAAGATCGAACACGAATACAATGACCTGGCCGCTTTGGCCGAGCTGCTGGGCGAGGACGACGACGCGGAGCTGTCGAGGGAGTTCGACGAGCGGGCGGCGACGTTCCGTCACGAGATCAAGGAGGATCAGATGGCGCTGCTGCTGTCCGGTCCGTATGACGCCTGCAACGCCATCCTGAGCGTGCACGCCGGTTCCGGCGGCCTGGATTCGCAGGACTGGGCGAGCATGCTCTACCGCATGTACCTGAGATGGTGCGAGGAGAAGCGTTTCAAGACGAAGCTGCTTGATTACCAGGCCGACGAGGAGGCCGGCATCAAGTCGGCGACGATCCTCGTGCAGGGTGAGATGGCCTACGGCTATCTGCGCTCGGAGATCGGCGTGCATCGGCTGGTGCGCATCTCGCCGTTTGACACAGCCAAACGGCGGCATACGAGTTTTTCGGCCGTTGTCGTGTCGCCCGAGCTGCCCGACGACGTGGAAGTGGAGATCGATCCCGAGGACCTGAAGATCGACACCTACCGCAGCAGCGGCGCGGGCGGTCAGCACGTGAACATGACCGACTCGGCGGTGCGCATCACGCACCTGCCGACGGGCATCGTCGTGAGCTGCCAGAACGAGCGCTCGCAGCACATGAACAAGGCTTCGGCGATGGCCGTGCTGAAATCAAAGCTCTACCAGCGCGAGATGGATGAGCGTCAGGCGCAGATGGACAGCCTTGCCGGCGAAAAGAAGGAAAACGCTTGGGGCAGCCAGATCCGCTCGTACGTGCTCCAGCCCTACACGATGGTCAAGGATCACCGCACGGGCGAGGAGACGGGCAACGTGGCAGGCGTGCTCGACGGCGATCTCGATGCGTTCATCCTGGCTTACCTGAGGTGGGCGCGATGAGGCGGGCCGTTTTTGCGGCGGCGCTGCTGGCGGTCCTGCTGAGCTGCGCTGCGTGGGCCGCTCCGTTCCGCCCGACCGAGCCAGTGATGCCGCTGTCGCAGATCAGAGCCGGCATGAAGGGCTACGGTAAGACGGTGTTTTCTGGAAGCACGGTGAAGCAGTTCCCGATCGAAGTCCTCGGCGTCGTCAGCAAGAAGGACCGGCCCTCGAAGCTGGTGCTGATCCGCGCTTCCGGCCCCGACATCGACAAGGCTGGCGGGCTGGCAACAGGCATGAGCGGCACGCCGATCTACGTCGACGGCAAGCTGATCGGCGCGTTCGCGTTCGGCTGGGATTTCGGCGACCCGAAGATGGGGCTGGTGACGCCTGCGGAGCAGATGGTGTCCCTGTTCAACTACCGCGATCAGGTGCCGGCGTTCCCGAAGGCGCAGAACCAGCGAAAAGTTCAGACGCTGGAGGAGCGTCTGCTCGACCGGCGGTTCAACGACCTCTACGAGCGCCGTTCCGGCTCTCCGGCCTCTGCCGCACCGGCAGCGCGGAAAAACGCGCCCGCCGTGCAGCCTGAGCAGCGGCACGAGTTTGATCTGCCGCAGGACGTGGCTGCTGCGGCAGCGGCCGCCGAAGCGGCCGGAAACGCGCCGCGCATGTTCATCAGCGCTGACGGGATCAGCCGCCGCGCGATGAAGAACCTTGAAAAACGTCTTGGTATGCGCGTCGTCGAGGGCGGCTCGGGCGACAATCACGCCCTTGCCGGGAAAAATCCGCCGCCCAAGCCGGGCGAGGCCATTTCGGCGCTGCTGGCCTGGGGCGACGTGTCGCTCGACGTGAACGGCACGCTGACGGCCGTGGACAAGGACGGCCGCTTCGTCGCCTTCGGGCACAGTTTCAAGAACTGGGGCGCGGTGGCCTATCCCGTGGCCAGATCGACCGTCTACGGCGTGGTCAACAGCTACGAATCGCCGTTCAAGCTGGCCTCTGCGGGCCATATCGTCGGCATGATCACGCAGGATCGTCCCGAGGGCGTCGCCGGATACTTCGGCAAGTACCCGCCGGCGGTGTCCGTGCGGCTTGAGGTGGAGGACCGCGACAGCGGCAAGACGAGCGTGAAGCGCTTCCAGATGATCTGCGACGAGCACGCCGTCACGTCATTGCTGCCGGATCTGCTCTCCGGTCTCGCCGACCGTGAGCTCGGCCGCCATACCGGCGGTACGGTGCGCTGGGACGTCAG
>JAEEUD010000165.1 GCA_016286835.1 Pyramidobacter sp.
AGCCGTGATGGACACGATCGCCAAAGCCGACCCGGCGCTGCTGTCGCCGTTCGGTCCCGGCAATTTCGTCGCCAAGCCGTTCATCCTCTCGTTCTGGGTGCTCGTCTGCTTCGGCACCGTCGGACTGCCGCACACCGCCGTGCGCTGCATGGGCTACCGTGACAGCCGGTCGATGCACTCGGCCATCATCGTCGGGACGTTCGTCGTCAGCTTCATCATGCTGGGGATGCACTTCTGCGGCGCGCTCGGCAGCGCCGTGCTGCCGGGACTGACCGTGGCCGACTCGATCATGCCGCAGATGGCCGTAAAGCTGCTGCCGCCCGTCGTCGCCGGCGTGTTCCTCGCCGGTCCGCTGGCAGGAGTGATGTCGACCATCGACTCACAGCTGATCCAGATGTCATCGACCATCGTCAAAGACCTGTACATCAACTACATCAATCCGTCCGCGGCGCATGACGAAAAGCGCGTGAAAAAACTCAGTCTGTGGTGCACGGCCATCCTCGGCGTGATCGTCTTCCTCGCCGCCGTCCGTCCGCCCAGCCTGATCGTCTGGCTCAACATCTTCGCCTTCGGCGGCATGGAAGCCGCGTTCCTCTGGCCGCTTGTCCTCGGTCTCTACTGGAAACGGGCCAACGCGGCGGGAGCGCTCGCCTCGTCGGTCGCCGGCACGGCCTGTTATTTCGTGATGGGCGTGACGATCAAGAACTTTTTCGGCATGAACGTCATCATCCCCAGTCTTGTCATCGGCCTGGCCGTGTTCGTCGCCGTCTCCCTGGTCACGCCGCGCCCGAACGATGACGTGCTCGAGACGTTCTGGGGAGAATGAAAAGCAATTCGCAATGAGTAATTAGGAATAAATAATTAAAATCAAATCGTAAAAGCGCGCCGGATTTGTTTCCGGCGCGCTTTTGTTTTGCTCCATAAATAATCAGTTTTTAATTATCGTTGTGGCAAGTTACAATCGTTCTTTCAAAACAGCAAGCTCATCCCCTGTATTTTCACCCCCGCGGGTGATGAAAAAGCCGCGGATCTTTTTTACAATCTCGGTTGTAAAAGAGCAATTTTTCGCGCATAAAATCCGTGCGCGAAACGCATTTTTATGGTAATCTTATGATGTGTACGTGTAATTAAATTTTTCGGGTCTGACGGCTCGATTCATCATGAGAGGAGTGCTGCACAATGGGACTTTTTAAGGCGATCGGCGGCGCGATGGGAGACGTTCTCTCCGATCAGTGGCGCGAATACTTCTATTGCGACGCCATGGAGCCGAACGTGCTTGTCGAGCGCGCCTACAAGCGCAAGGGCAAGCGCGGCAACAACAAGGGCGGCGACAACATCATCAGCAACGGTTCGATCGTCGCGGTGGCCGAAGGCCAGTGCATGATCATCGTCGATCAGGGCAAGGTCGTGGAACTCTGCGCCGAGCCGGGCGAGTTCGTCTACGACACGTCGAGCGAGCCGAGCATCTTCTACGGCGGTCTCGGTCACGGGATCTGGGAGAGCTTCAAGACGATCGGCAAACGCATTTCCTTCGGCGGCGACGCTCCCAAGGATCAGCGCGTGTACTTCTTCAACACGAAGGAGATCACGGGCAACCGTTACGGCACGGCAAATCCTGTTCCGTTCCGCGTGGTCGACAAGAACATCGGCCTCGACGTGGACATCGCAGTCAGATGCAACGGCGAGTATTCCTACCGCATCACCAACCCGATGCTGTTCTTCTCCAACGTCTGCGGCAACATTTCCGACGTGTACACGCGCGAGAAGATCGACAGCCAGCTCAAGGCCGAGCTGATGACGGCGCTCCAGCCGGCGTTCGCCCGCGTGTCCGAGCAGGGCGTGCGTTACAGCGCGCTGCCGGCGCACACGATGGAGATCGCCAAGGCGCTGAACGACGTGCTGTCGGACCAGTGGGGCCATCTGCGCGGCATCGAGGTCGTGTCGTTTGCCATCAACACGATCAAGGCCAGCGAAGAGGACGAGAAGCGCATCAAGGAGATGCAGATGAGCGCGGCGATGGGCCGCAATCCCGAGATGCTGGGCGCGCAGATCGGCATGGCTCAGGCCGACGCGATGCGCGCGGCCGCCTCGAACACGGCCACGGGCCCGATGTTCGCCTTCGCGGGCCTGAACATGGCGCAGCAGGCCGGCGGCATGAACGCGACCGACCTGATCAATCAGGGCGCGGCCAAGCGCGCCGCCGAGGCCGCCGCAGCTGCCAAAGCCGCTGCGAATGCTCCGGCCGCTCCCGCCGCCAAGGGCTGGAAGTGCCCCAAGTGCGGCAACGACGGCAACACGGGCAAGTTCTGCTCCGAGTGCGGCGCGCCGCGTCCGGCCGAGACCGAGGGCTGGAAGTGCCCCAAGTGCGGCACGGTGAACAAGGGCAAGTTCTGCCACGAGTGCGGCGAGAAGAAACCTTCGGGCGCCCCGCTCTACCGCTGCGACAAGTGCGGCTGGGAGCCCAAGGATCCGCACAATCCGCCCAAGTTCTGCCCCGAGTGCGGCGACCGCTTCGACGACAACGACCGCGTTTAGCGCGATTCAGTCGCCGCCGCACGGATGATCCGGCGGCAGAGATCGGAGCGTGATTTCATGGACGAATACAAAGAACCTTTAGACGAACAGGAGCCCGTCCGGGTCTACACCAAAGAGGAAACGAACAAGAAGTGTCCGATGTGCGAAGGCGACATGGAGTTCGATCCCGCCACGGGCGGCCTGAAATGCCCCTACTGCGGGCACGAGATCGAGATCGAAAGCGGCGCAGCCGCGCGCGAGACCAACTTTGACCGCGCCGAGGACCTCGCCAATCACGACTGGGGCGTCGCCAAAAAGCGCGTCATCTGCGAGTCGTGCGGCGCCGAGACGATCTACGACGCGCTGGAGACGGCCAGTGAGTGTCCCTACTGCGGTTCCAACCAAGTGATGGAGACGCATGACGACGACACGATGGCTCCCGGCGGCGTCTGCCCGTTCAAGATCGACAAGCAGAAAGCCGGCGAAAACTTCAGGGAGTGGCTGAAGGGCAAGTGGTTCTGCCCCAGTCTCGCCAAGGAGAAGGCCAAGCCGGACAAGTTCCACGGCGTCTACCTGCCCTACTGGACGTTCGACACCCAGACGTATTCCAGCTACACGGGCCGCTACGGCATCGACCGGCGCATCCGCGAATACGTCAACGGACGCGAGCAGATCCGCATCGTCACCGACTGGTACTGGACTTCCGGCGACTATCAGGAGTTCATCAACGACCAGCTCGTGATCGCCACGACACGGCACGACGCATCGATCCTGCGAGAGATCGAGCCGTTCAACACCGAGGGCAACGTCGCCTACAAGCCGCAGTATCTGGCCGGCTTCGCCGCCGAGCGCTACTCGGTGGGGCTCAACGACGGCTGGGAGAGCGGCCGTGCCGAGATCGACCGCCATCTGGAAAGCCAGATCTCCAGCAAGATCCGCTGGGAGCACCACGCCGACCACGTCAGCGGCGTGAACGTGCGCACGGCCTATGACGATCTGAGGTTCAAGTATCTGCTGCTGCCGGTCTGGATCTCGTCGTTCAAGTACAACGACAAGGTGTACAGCTTCATGGTCAACGGCCAGACGGGGCGCGTCGGCGGCAAGTCGCCGGTCTCGCCCTGGCGCGTGGCCGCGGCCGTGGCCATCGCCGCAGCGGCGATCGGCAGCATGTGGTATTTCTTCACCGCCGAGCCGGAGCCGACGCCGGCGCTGCAGTACGAGTATCCGATGCAGCGTCAGCAGTCGCAGATCCCGGTCGGCAATTACGGTCACATCTACGTCGTGCCGGTCCGGCCGATGCAGAGGTATTAGACATAGTTCCACACATCATTTTTCAGGAGGTGCTTTCATGCGCAAACTTTTCACCGCCCTGCTGCTCGGCGTGCTTCTGGCCGCCGGCGCGTGGGCGAAGGACGTGACTGTCTCCAGTTTCACCCCGCAGGGTGAGCTGAACGCCAGTCAGAAGCGTCCTCAGTTCACCGTGGTCTTCAGCAGCCCGGTCGTCGCCTCGAACCAGCTGAACAAGGTCCTCAAGGGCAACGACGTGCCGCTCAAGTTCCGCCCCGCCGTGCCCGGCACGGCCAAATGGGTGGCTCCCAACAAGCTTTACTTCACGCCCACGGCCGACCTTCAGTCGGCTATGCGCTACGTGGCCGATTTCGGCCCCGGCGGCCTGCGCGCCACAGACGGCACGCTCGTCGGCGGAGCGCAGAGCTTCGAGTTCAAGACGCCGCCGCTGAGTTTCGACCGCGTCACGATCCTGGGCGTTTCTCAGGAGCGCAACGTGACGCTGCGCCTTGATTTCAGCGCGCCCGTCTCGCCCACTCGCCTGCGCGGCTTTCTGACGATCTCGAACGAGTACGGCAGCACCGTGGGCTACACGATCCGCGGCTCCGCCCCCTCGAAGGAGATCATCGTCGATACGCAGCCTGTGTATGGCAAGAAGGTCAAGACGGTCGTCTCCGCCGGGCTGATGCCCGACAAGGGCGAACGTCCTCAGGAGAGCAATCTCGAAGCGACGCTCAACATCGTCACCGAGACGCTCGTCACCTCCTCGAACGCCTCCATGGGCGACAGCGGCAAGGGCAGCATCCACATCGAGCTGAACAATCAGGTCGATCTGGCCAAGGCGAAGGGGTACATCGAGCTTTCGCCGGCCGTCCCCTTCCGTCTGGAGTCTGCGTATGACGGCTTCAACAT
>JAEEUD010000166.1 GCA_016286835.1 Pyramidobacter sp.
CGGCTTGGAGTTGATGACGCGAAGTTTCAGGCCCTTGAGGTCCTCGGGCTTATTGACGGGACGGGGCGGGAACAGGTGACGCATGCCGTTCTCCCACCAGGCCAGAACGATCAGGTTCTTCTCGGCCAGTGAAGCGGAAAGCTCGTCGCCGATCGGTCCGTTGAGCACGTAGCTGGCTTCCTTCTCGCTGCCGAACAGGAAGGGCAGGTCGAGCACGCCGACGATCTTGCTGTACGACGAAAGCAGCGATCCCGTTGCCAGGACCATGTCGGAAGTGCCGAGCTGGCAGCCTTCGATCAGCTGATTGGGTTTGCCGTACAGGTCGGAAGGATAGATCTCGAACGTGTAGCGGCCGTTCGTGCGCTCCGTGACAGCCTTGGCCCAGTTCTCAAGGTACATCTGATAGTAGTGGTCCTTCGTGCCCGTGTGACCGACCTTGATCACGCGCGCTTCGGCGCAGGCAGCGAACAGAACGCTCACAGCCAGAACGGCGAGCGCCAGACGGAAGAAACGGTTCTTTCTCATTGCAACGACCTCCCAGATGATATTTTGTTCCTTTTGGCCGAACATACCGGCCAATTTAGTAATAATATACCGTTTTGAATTAGTTTTGTCAATGATTTTCTCACTGCCCGTTTATCGCGCTGACACAGTAAAGCGTGACTCTGATCCCGTTTTGTTGCAAAAAAGGGCGAAAATCAGGATCAGGCGCGAAAAAGACCGCTCCCTACGCTGTGCGCCCAATCGGCGGCGGCAAAGGGAGCGGTTTTGTGCGGATTATTATCTGCGTTCCACACGAAATGCGTTGCCTCAGGCAGGACGAACACCCCGCGCGGAACTAATTATTACTGGATCTGCGACTTGCCCAGTGTCACGCGCTCGCGCACGTAATTGGGCAGCAGCTTGGGCGAAACGAGATCGGTCGTGATGCCGGCGTCGGCGAGAGTCTTGTCGAACGCAGCGGCATGATCGATGTTCAGCGCACCGACGGTCGTCTGCTTTGCCTTTGCGGCAGCGGCACGGCCGGCGTCGCGGCCAAAGACGACGATGTCGAGAAGCGAGTTGCCCATCAGGCGGTTGCGGCCATGGATACCGCCCACGACTTCGCCGGCGGCGAACAGGTTCTCCACGCCGGTCATGCAGTCGGTGTCGATGTCGACGCCGCCGTTCTGATAGTGCAGCGTGGGATAGACAAGGATCGGCTCCTTGCGCATGTCGATGCCGCGCTCCTGATACATACGGAACATGGCGGGAATGCGCTTTTCGATCGTGCCCGCACCGTGCTTCAGTTCAATGATCGGCGAATCGAGCCACACAGCCGTGCCGCGGCCTGTATCGACGCCCTTGCCGCGGGCCGAGGTCTCGCGGATGATGCTGGCAGCGGCCACATCGCGCGTCTCAAGCGGGTGGACGAACACTTCGCCGTCGCAGTTGACGAGCATCGCGCCGATGGAACGGACCTTTTCGGTGACGAGAGCGCCGAAGATCTGCTCGGGATAAGCCGCGCCCGTGGGGTGGTACTGGAGCGTATCGACATAGAGCAGCTTCGCGCCGGCACGGTAAGCCAGCACAAGGCCGTCGGCCGTCGCGCCGTAGTGGTTGGACGTGGGGAAGCCCTGATAGTGCATACGGCCCGCGCCGCCGGTAGCAAGGATGACGGTCTTGGCGCGCACGACGAAGAGCTCGTCGGTCTCCATGTTGAGCATCACGGCGCCGGCGCAGTGTCCTTTGTCGTCCTTGATCAGCTCGATCGCAGCGGTGAAGTCAAGAACGGGGATGCCGCGGTTAAGCACTTCGTCGCGCAGCGTGCGCATGATCTCCGCGCCGGAATAGTCCTTGCAGGCGTGCATACGCTTGCGCGAAGTGCCGCCGCCGTGCGTTGTGACCATATCGCCTTCGGCCGTCTTATCGAACTCGACACCAAGATCATTGAGCCACTTGATGCACTCGGGCGCTTCATAAACAAGCTTGGCAAGCAGTTCCTTCTTGGCCGCAAAGTGTCCGCCGCCGTAGGCGTCGAGGAAGTGACGCGCGGGCGAGTCGTTGTCTTTGTCGGCCGCCTGGATGCCGCCTTCGGCCATCATCGTATTGGCGTCGCCGATGCGCAGTTTAGTGCACATCATCACGCTCGCGCCATTCTCGTTGGCCTCGATAGCCGCGGACGAACCCGCGCCGCCGCCGCCGATGACGAGCACGTCAACGTCGTAAGCGGGCTTGCTCAGATCGACCTCGCCGGCGCAAACGCGCGGATGAGCCTGAAGCATGGCAGCCAGCTCGTGCGGAACTTTGTCGCCTTTGTTGGGACCGACTTTGAGCAACTCGAACTCGTTCTCGCGGTAGTCGGGATGGAACTCCTTCAGCAGCGCGTCCTTCTCCTCCGCGGTCATGCGGCGGGGAGTCATCGCCGCGTTCTTGGCGCGGTTAGCTTCGACTTTTCTGATCGATTCCTGGAAACTTTCGGAATACATGTTCGTCTCCCCTCCTACTGCTCAATATCGCGCTTGTTGTACATGTCGCGGATCTCGGCGTCGCTCTTGCCCATGATCTCCTTCATGGACTCGACGTGCTCGCCCTTGGCGATCTCGGCGACGCGGCGCAGAAGGTGCTGTGCGTCGGGCGTGAGATACTTGCCGTTGAGACGGCGGGCCATCATGGCCACCTGCGGGTGGGAAATGCCGGCAGGGCAGCGCGAGGAGCAGATGCCGCACATCACACAGTCGAACGACAGATCGGCGCACTTCTTGAAGTCGCCGCGCTGGGCGTAAGCGATATACTGCATGACGTTGAGCCCCTGCGGACACGCCTTGGTGCAGGCCGCGCAGCCGACGCAGGCGTACACTTCGGGGAACAGCTGCATCATCAGAGACTGCTCGGGCGTCACCTTGTTGATGTCGTACACAGGCTTGACGAGCGGGAAGAAGGGCATCGTGGCGATGTACATCTCGTCCTGGACCTGCGTCTGGCAGGCGAGCGCCATCTTCAGTTCCTGCTGCCCCTTGATGCGGTACACAGTCGCGCACGCACCGCAGAAGCCGTTGCGGCAGCCGCAGCCGCGCTTGAGCTGATAGCCGGCGTACTCCATCGCGGTCATGATGGTGAGATTCTCCGGCACAGCGTAGCGCTTGCCGAAAAGATAGACGTTTACTGTTTTAGTCATCGTTTTCTCCTTAATACTCATCAGGGAGCTCGCTGAGTTCGTCAAAGCGGAACACGGGCCCGTCCTTGCACACGAACTTATCGCCGATGTTGCAGCGGCCGCATTTGCCGATACCGCACTTCATGCGCATTTCCATCGTGGTGTAGACCTGACTGTCCACGAAGCCGAGCTTTTTCAGGCCCAGCAGCGTGAAGTGGATCATGATCGGCGGGCCGCAGAGGATCGCCGTCTTGTCCGTGCTGAAGCCAAGCTCCTGCGCGTAGTTGGGAACGAAGCCGACATGGCCGCTCCACTCCGGCTGCTCGCGGTCGATCGTAAGGTACACGTTCATGTCGCGCTCGTGCATCCATTCACTCTCGATCTCGTCGATAAACACAAGGTCTTCCTTTGATCTTGCGCCGTAGACGATATCGATATGGCCGTAGTTGTCGCGGTGCGCGCGGCAGTAGTTGACGACCGAACGAAGGGGCGCAAGTCCGATACCGCCGGCGATGAAAAGCAGATCCTTGCCGCGGAAGGCGCCTTCGACGGGGAATCCGTTTCCGTACGGGCCGCGCACGAGCACCTGCTGCTCCGGCTCGATCTGGTGCAGCCACGTAGTCAGGCAGCCGCAGCGCTTGATCGAAAACTCCTGATACTCCGTCTGTGTCGGCGACGAAGTGATGGAGAACATTGCCTCGCCAACGCCGGGGATGGAGAGCATGGCGCACTGACCGGGAATGTGCTCAAAGAGCTTCTTTCCGTCCAGGCCGACGACGCGGAACGTCTTCACGTCGGGCGTCTCGGTACGAACGTCGGTAACGACGCCGACAACAGGGATGAGGGCTTCTTTATTCATGAGCGTTCTCCTCCTTCAGCGCCTGCATGACCTTGGCAATGTTCATGTGGATCGGGCACTTGCGCAGACAGCGGCCGCAGCCGACACAGCTGTACAGTCCGTCATGCGCCTTGGGATAGTACACGAGCTTGTGCATGAACCTCTGGCGGAAGCGCTCCAGTTGCGTCTTGCGGGGCGTTCCCGCGGCCATCAGCGTGAAATCGTGGTACATGCAGCTGTCCCAGCAGCGGTAGCGCTCGATGGTGTTGCCGTTCTGGAAGTCCTCGATGTCGAAGCATTGGCACGTCGGACACACGAACGTGCACGCACCGCAGCCAAGGCAGTGGGAGGACAGTTCTTTCCACTTATCCGACTTGAACACTTCCAGCTCGCGCTCACGGTTGTCGTCGGGTCTGAGATTTGCCAGCGGCAGACGCTTCATGATCTCGCCTATCTTATTCTGTTCGGCTGCGATCTTCTGCTCATCGTCGGCCGTCGCTTTTTCAAACTGGGCTTTGAGCGTTTCGACCAGCTTTTCGCCTTTGGGCGTTAATGGTTCGATATAAATCGTGCTGTCAACCGTCCACGTGCGGGCGTCGCCGGTCGGCCTGGCGGGGTCGATGTCAAAGCTCGTGCAGAAGCACGTCTCCGAAGGACGCGAGCAGGCGGCCGTCACGACCGTGCTGTGTTCGCGG
>JAEEUD010000167.1 GCA_016286835.1 Pyramidobacter sp.
CGACTTCCGCATCGCGCTAATCGTGATGCTGATCAACTCCACCTACGGCCGCGCGCTGAGCGCGATCCACGACGACGAGATCGCGGCCGAGGCGATGGGCGTGAACCTTTCGTCGCACAAGCAACTGGCCTTCTGCGTCTCGTCGTTCTTCACGGGTGTCGCCGGCGCGCTGCTGGCGATGTACCAGACGTCAGTGCAGGCCAAGAGCTTCACCAGTGCGATGACCTACGAGATCCTGCTGATCGTCGTCATCGGCGGCGTCGGCTCGATCACCGGCTCGTGCCTCAGTTCGTTCCTGTTCGTCGCCTGCTCCGAGTGGTGGCTGCGCTTTCTCGATGAAAAGCAGGTCGTCGCCGGCATTCAGGTGCCGCTGCTGCGCAACGGCTTCCGTCTCGTCGTCTTCTCCATCGTCATCATGATCGTCGTGCTCTTCTTCCGCCGCGGCATCATGGGCACGAAGGAGCTGCCCGATCTGTTCCGGCGAAAGGAGGCACGCTCATGACCGATCCGAGGAACGCGCTCCACATCGACCATCTGACCATGCAGTTCGGTGGCGTCGTCGCCGTGGACGACCTGACGATGGACATCAACGAGGGCGAGATCGTCGCCCTGATCGGCCCCAACGGCGCCGGCAAGACCACGGCATTCAACGCCGTCACCGGCGTGTACCCGCCTACGAACGGCGAGATCTCGTTCCACGGCGAGCCGATCGTCCGCGCCCGTCCGGCCGGAAAGATGAAAAAGCTCTATCAGGGAGACCGCTCCAGGATCTTCACCGGCCCCGTCCTGCGCCCCACTCCGGACCGGATCACTGGCCTCGGCATCGCCCGCACGTTCCAGAACATCCGCCTGTTCGCCGGGCTGACCGTGCTCGAAAACGTGCTGCTGGCGCAGCATCTGCGGCGTCACAGCGGCTTTATCTCCGCGGCTCTGCACCTCAACGGCGAAGAAGAGCGCGACCGAAAAGCACGCGCGCTGGAGCTGCTCGACATCGCAGGACTGGCCGGCGTGCGCGACGAGATGGCAGTGTCGCTGCCCTACGGGCGGCAGAGACTGCTCGAGATCATCCGCGCTCTCGCCACGGGGCCGTCTCTGCTTCTGCTCGACGAGCCGGCCGCGGGCATGAACCCGCAGGAAACGCTCGAACTGGCGCGCTTTATCCAGAAGCTGAGACGCGATTTCGCGCTCACCGTGTTCGTCATCGAGCACCACATGGATCTTGTCATGAACATCTCCGACCGCGTCTATGTCATCGAGTTCGGGCGGCTTATCTCGCAGGGCACGCCCGCGCAGGTGCAGGCCGATCCTGCGGTGATCCGTGCCTACCTGGGAGGTGAGGATGAATGAGCCTGCTTGAAATCAGAGACTTAAAGGTCCGCTACGGCGGTATCGAAGCGCTCAAGGGCGTGTCGTTCAGCGTCGAGAAAGGCCAGATCGTCACCCTCATAGGCGCCAACGGCGCGGGCAAATCCACGACGCTGCGCGCCATCTCAGGCCTTGTCCCCGCCGCTTCGGGCAGCATCGTGTATGAAGGGCGGCCGCTGAACGGCATCGGCCCGCAGAAGGTCGTCGCTTCGGGCATCTGCATGGTGCCGGAGGGACGGCGCGTCTTTCCCAACCTGACCGTGCTTGAGAACCTGAAGATCGGCGCGTACCTCCGCAGCGACGATCTGAGCGCCGATCTCGATCACGTCTATCAGCTCTTTCCCCGCCTGCGCGAGCGCTCGTGGCAGATGGCCGGAACGCTCTCGGGCGGTGAGCAGCAGATGCTCGCGGTCGGGCGCGCGCTGATGATGCGTCCAAAACTGCTGATGATGGACGAGCCGTCGCTCGGCCTCGCGCCGATCGTCATCCGCGACATCTTCCGCATCATCGAGACGCTTCACGCCGAGGGCATCACGATCCTGCTCGTCGAGCAGAACGCCAACGCTGCGCTGAAGATCGCCGACTACGCCTTCGTGCTGGAAACGGGGCGGCTGGGCGTGCAGGGACGCGGCAGCGACCTGCTGGACGATCCGGCCGTCAAGGCCGCGTATCTGGGCAAAACTGCGCGAGAGTAATACTGATTTTCGGCCGAATTGCCGGTACCTGCCGGGGCGGCCTCATGTGTCCGCCCGCTACAAGTACGAAAAGAGCTTCGTCCCGGATAATTTTCATCAAGAAGCGTTTTTTCGCGTTTGTGCCCTCTCACGAGTGAGGGAATTGACGGTCTATGAAAAATACTGTGCTGAATAAAAAGGAGATCCGTCCGGCAAAAAGACGAATCTCCTTTTTCTCTCCTGAAATCGTTTCACATGAAACACTTGAGATCACGACCGCACAATAATGGCGTGAAAATGTCCAGCAATGTTTTGCTCATCATTATTTCTTCGTGTCTTCGTGCCTTCGTGTTAAATATTTTGAATTTGAGCCTCTAGTTTCACGTGAAACATCAGCCTGTTATTACTGCGCCGCGGGCGCGTATTTCTTCAGGATGTTGGCGAGGACGACGCCGTGGTGCGTCTCTTCCGCGGCAAAGCGTTCGATCTCGTCGGCGGCTTCTGGGCAGCCGGCGGCACGTACCTTTTCGGCCAGCGGCAGATATTTGCTCTTGGCGCCGGCTTCCAGTTTCTGCACCGAGGCGACGAAGTCCCAGAAATTCTGCGGGTACTGCGCGTTGGCTACGGCGAAGAATCCCGCGTGCACGGCTTCCTGGTCGCCCAGTTCCTTGAAGACGATCTCCAGCTCGTCCAGTCCCTGCTCCTTTGCAAGACGGGCAAGCGCGTAGTACATCATCACGCCGGTGGCTTCGCCCTGCGCCGATGCGGCAGCGACCTTTTCAAACTCGGTTCCTTTGGCAAATCCGTAGATCGACATTGAAAGTGTCTCCTTTTAGTCGAGTTTCATGACGGTCTTGTTCTCAAGGCTGCTGAGTGCAAGAGGCGTATGCGTGGAAAGATAGACGGTCGGGTTGTTCCTGATGAATTCCCGAACAGCGTCGAGCGTTTCGCGCGCGGCGGCCTTGTCTTCGTAGATGATCGAGAGCTTGTTCTGCTTCAGCGCCTCGTCGGTGTAGGTCACATCGCCGTGCATCATATAGAACAGACCGCCGCACTCGGCGACGACGATGCAGTTGCCCTTCGTATGGCCGCGCGCGGGCAGGAACCACACGCCGTCGGCGATCTTCTAGCTGCGCGGGAAGTTGTGGTATGGCCCGTCGGCGAACCCGGGACGTACGATGTTTTCGCCCGTCAGCTTGAGTGCGTCGGCGTCCTCGGCGCCGATGAAAACGCGCACGTTGGGGAAGCTGCGCAGCTCGCCCGTGTGGTCGGGGTGCTTGTGCGTGACGAGGATCTTCGTTACCTGTTCTGGCTTGTAGCCCAGATCTTCGAGCGCGGAAACGTAATCGCGGACGCGCGTGCCGATGTAGACCTGCGTCTTGTCATTGGGCGGAGTGTCCGGCGTCTCCTTGGGCATGCCCGTGTCGACAAGGATCACTTCATCTCCCGTGTCGATCAGGAAGTTCTGCAGGCTCGACGGAAAGCGCAGCCCCTCGTCGATGGCGTCCCCTTCACCGCCGAGCGCCAGTTTGCCCGTCATGAATCCGTTCTCGTACAGTTTGACAGCTTTGATCTCCATTTTGGGAATCCCCCTTGTTTGGATGTGTATGATACGCTAAAATTGTATAAAAACAGAATGAAATCTACAAGAACACAGTTTTTTCATTTTAAGGAAGAAAAAACTTTCCTGGAGGGGCAGTCATGAAAGAGAAAGAAAGCAGTGCGGCGAAGTGTCCGCTCAGACACCTCGGCGAAGTCTTCGGCGGCAAGTGGAAACTGCCGATCCTGTGCATCCTCACGGAGCACGGACCGAAAAGATACAGCGCCATCAAGCGCGGTCTCGCGGGCGTGACGAACGTGATGCTCACCCAGTCGCTGCGGGAACTGGAAGAGCACGGGCTGGTGCACCGCACTCAGTACAACGAAGTGCCGCCGCGCGTGGAATACTCGCTGACGGAAAAAGGCCGGAGCACGCTGCCTTTTTTGACGGCCGCGGCTCAGTGGGCCATTGAAGACCTGAAAAGCGCTGACCGTGAAAAACTCTGCGATGAATGTGTCGCGAAAGAATAGCGTCGACAGATGCGAAAGCAGCCGTTCGAGCGTTTCCGAGGGGAACGCGCCGGACGGCTGCTTTTGTTTTACGTAGAACATTTTGTCCGTGAACGGCTTTTTCGCCCGGCTTTTTTCGTGGGTGCCGGAGTCTCTGCTTCCAGCCGGTCGATCTCGGCTTTCAGTTCGGCGGTCATCCGGCGCGTGCTGCGCACGGCGAGCACGCCGAAGCGCTTCATCAGTTCCAACGGCACGAGCTCGCGTCCGTAGCGGCGGATCATGCGCAGGCGCATCACCTTTTTGATGGAAATGTTTTCGTCGCTGTAATCGTACGGGATGTCGGTCTCGAGCACCTCGCACTTGCACCAGATCGCCGAGACGGGCGCGCCGATGTACATGTAGGCTATGTCGCCGGGGCGCACAGAGGCTGTCTGCTTCCACTCGTGGACGGGATCTTCGCTGAAATGCTTTTCCACGTCCCAGTATTTGAAGTTGGCGGGTACGATCCAGGCGTTTGGCTCCATTGCGGCCGCGGGACCGTC
>JAEEUD010000168.1 GCA_016286835.1 Pyramidobacter sp.
AAGTCCGCAAAAAAGGCAAAAACAAAAGTTTACGTGAAACGCCCGGTTGCCGATTCAGAGACGTTGAGACGGCGAACGTACGCGCAGATCGACAAAACAAAAATCTCCGCCGTGGACGAGAAGATTTTTCTCGCGCGGCGGAGATGATTTCATGTGTCTGGAATCTGTTATCAGGTAGGTTTCGCAGACGACTCTAACCGGTTGCAGCCTTGGCCCCGCGGTCTCAGAGGATCTCGACGGACAGGACTCCGTCGAGGTGTTTGATCTTCTCGATCATTTCTCCGGGATAGGGATTTTTGTGCGTGATCGAGTCAAAACTCAGGCACCATTTGCCCTCGCCGTCGGAGACAAGGCGGGTCTCGCCCATCGGATGGAAGCGGTGGGCGGTGAGGATATCCATGATTTCGGTCAGCCCGTCGTTGCGGTTCATGTGGATCCTGAAATTCAGGATCATGCTGATGTTGTTGTGGGGGAAGTAGCGGTAGAGGATGTGCTGGACGACGTACATGAGCAGCGTGGAAATGACGCCGATCACGTACATGCCGCTGCCGAAGGCAAGTCCGATCGCCGAAGTGGCCCAGACGCCGGCGGCTGTCGTGAGGCCCTGCACGATCTCGTGACGGACGAAGATCACGCCCGCGCCGAGGAAGCCGACGCCGGTGACGACCGATGCCGCCACACGCCCCGGGTCGCCGGTGCCGATGTCCTTGAAGCCGTACTTGGAGATGAGCATGATCAGACAGGAGGCAAGCGCGACGGTCGCGTGGGTGCGGATGCCCGCTTCCTTGGCCCGGTGCTGCCGCTCAAAGCCGATACTGGTGCCAGCCGCCAGAGCGACGAGAAGGCGGATGACCCATTCATACTCAAACATTAGCATTTTTATCACCTGCACTCTTGATATTTTTAACTTTAGAGCCGATATTGTTCTATTCTAAAGAATTATGCTGGTTTTGACAAGTAGTTTTTTGAATTATTTTTTAATTTCAGCAAAGCTTTTCGCGCCAAATGAGCAGGCGCAAAAAGCCCTAAAGCCTGCGCGACGTTCGGTGCGGGCTTTCGGGCTGGTGTTTTTTTGTGGAAGAGTTCTATTCGCCGGCGTTTTCGGCGTTCCGCCAGTTTTGTTCGAGCACGAACTTTTTGAAGCGCTCGGCGAGCGGCGAGAGGGCGCGGCTGCGCATCCACAGCAGGGCGATGTCGCGGCGCAGGGGCGGATCGACGATGTGGTGGACGGAGACGTTTTCGCGCACGCTGGGCATCCTCGGCACGAAGGCCAGGCCCGCGCCGGTGGCGACGAAGGCGGCCATGGCGTTGCACTCTTCGGCCTCGAAGGCGATGTGGGGGATCACGCCGGCTTCGGCAAAGGCGCGGTCGAGCACTTCGCGCAGGCCGCTGCTGGGCTTGGGGAAGATGAAGGTCTGGCCGCGCAGTTCGGAGATGGAAAGGTTCTCGCGCGCGCTGAGCGGGTTGGTTTTGGGCATGATCAGGTAGATCTCCTGCGACAGGAGCGTGGCTTTCTGCACGCCGGGGGCGTCGTAGCTGCCGGCGATGGCGAGGTCGAGGTGGCCGGCGGCGAGCTTTTGCAGGAGGTCGTCCTTCACGCCCTGCGTGAACTGGAAGGTGACTTCGCGGTTGCCGTCGATGCTCATGAAGTTGCTGATGAGGGTGGGGAAGAAGTCGTAGGAGACGCTGTACACGTAGCCGAGGTTGATCGAGCCCTGGGCGGGGGCGCGCAGCGACTCCACCTTGCGGGCGCCGAATTCCAGCGTTTCCAGGGCCTGGCGCGCGTAGGGCAGGAAGACTTCGCCGTACTGGGTGAGGGCCAGTTTCTTGCCTGTTTTGCGAAACAGCGGCACGCCCATGTCCTTTTCCAGCTTGGCGATGGAGTAGCTGAGGCTGGGCTGGGTGACGTGGAGCTGTTCCGACGCTTTGGTGAAGTGGAGGATATCGGCCAGCACGCAGAAATACGAAAGCTGCTGCAATGTCATGTTCTCGGGCTCCTCTCCGGCGGGCGTGAATTTGTTCACTTTCATTGTACCCCATTTCGGGCGGGGACGCAAAAGTTTTTCACCGCAGACGCGCGTGCGTCGATTACGGGGTGACGGCTGGCGCGTTTTGCGGTAAGATGGAACGGTTCGTTCGGAAAAGTCTTTTGACAAATCTGCGCTTCGCTTTTTGGAGGTGTTTTTTCTCAGATGATGCATCTTGGTCTGATCGGCGCCGTGGTGGGCGTGCTTTTCGTGCTCTGGCTGATCCCCACGCTTATCGGCGGTCTCTTTTCCGGCCTCTGGTGGCTGGTGAAGCTGCCGTTCCGTCTCGTCTGGCTGCTTGTCGTCGAGGGCGTGGGCGGGCTGCTGGCGCTGCTGTGGCGGCTGTTCACGGGATTTTTCGGCCTGTTCGGCTGGGTGGGGACGATCGTCCAGTGGCTGGTCGTGATCGCCGCGGTGGTCTTTGGCGGCATGACGCTGTTCTCGTTCTTCAGCGGCGCGAAGGAGCAAAGAGCCGGCTCGCAGAAGTCCGGCGCGGAGAATGAGAGCCGCCGCGACAGGACTGACGCGCCGCCGCCGTTCGCGCAGCGGGCCTGGGCGCTGAAGGTGATGGGACTGCCGCCGACGGCCGGAGTGAGCGACGTGAAGCGCCGCTATCACGAGCTGGTGAAGAGCGAGCATCCCGACCGTCTCGGCCCGAACGCCACCGACGCGGAGCGCGACGCCGCGCAGAAGAGAATGGAGCGGATCAATCAGGCGTATGAACTGCTGACGCGGTAAGGCGGGGAAAAACTAAAACCAAAGACAACGCGAAGGCGCAAAGGCGCGAAGAATAATATGAAAAGAGCGGGGAGCGTCGTGTGCTTGGCTGTCGCGATCACGAAACGTGAGTCCTGTTTTACGTGAAACAAAGAGAATATTTATGGCCGTCCGTGCGGGAATGATCCCGGCGCGGGCGGCCTGATTATTGTCCAGCGGTGCTGATTTTACAGGGACGGTCTGTATGCTGTTTTGTTCAACGCCAAGACGCCGGGACACGAAGAAAAAACATGCTCTTCTTTGCGTCCTGGCATCTTGGCGTCGGATTTGTTTTTCTCTGTCACACGTGGAACAATGCAGACGCATACGCTCACACCGGGACGATGACGAAGCGTTCGCCGTCGCGGATAAGGCGTGTCTTCACGCCGTAGGCGGCTTCGATCGCCTCGGGCGCGAGGGCCTCTTCGGGACGGCCTTCGCGGATGACGCGGCCGCCCTGCATCAGCACGACGGCGTCGGCGAAGCGGCTGGCCATGTTCAGGTCGTGCAGCGTGACGAGCGTGATCAGGTCCTTTTCGGCCGTCATCTCGCGCACGATGCGCAGCGCTTCCAGTTCGTTGGGCAGGTCGAGGTTGGCCGTCGGCTCGTCGAGCAGCAGCAGTTTCGGATCTCCCGCCAGCGCCTGCGCCAGCATGACGAGCCGCCGCTGTCCGCCGCTCAGTTCGTTCAGATAACGCGCCGCCAGTTGTTCGATGCGCAGCCGGCGCAGCACGGCGCGGGCCCGTTCGATCTCTTCGGGGGCGATCTTCAGCGTCAGCGCGTGCAGGCGGCCCAGCAGCACCGTCTCCAGCACGGTCAGCCGCGCCGCCTCGCCCGTGTCCTGTACCATCGCGCCTATGGCATGGGCACGGTCGTGGGCGCTCATGCGCGTGACTTCCTTGCCGTTCAGGGCGATCGAGCCGTGCGGCCTCAGCCGCCCGGACACGCATTTCAGCAGCGTCGATTTGCCCGCGGCGTTTGCGCCGAGCACGGCCGTGACCTCGCCGGGTTTTGCCTCGAAGGAGACGGAGCGGAGCACGGCGAAGCGGCCGTAGGAGAAGGAAACGTCGTGAACGCGCAGCGTCATTGGCCCCGCCTCCCGCGCAGCGCCAGCGCGAAGAAAAACGGCACGCCCGTCAGCGCCGTGACCACGCCGATGGGGAAGATCGCGCCGCGCACCACCGACTTGCTGACGACCGACGCGGCGCAGAGGATGAGCGCACCGCACAGCGACGAGAGCGGCAGATAAAATCTCTGGTCGTCGCCGGCGAGCGCGCGGGCGATGTGCGGCCCGGCCAGGCCGACAAAGCCGATCGTGCCCGTGAAGCACACAGCCGAGGCGGTCAGCAGCGAGACGATGAAAAAGCCGCGCGTCTTCAGTGCGCCCGTGTTCACGCCGAGGCTTTCGGCCTTTTCGTCGCCGAACCGCAGCGCCGTGTAGCGCCAGGCGTCGCGCATGACGAGCGGGACGCAGACGGCCAGCAGACCGCCGGTGACGGCCAGCTTGGGCCAGCTCGCCTTTTGCAGCGAGCCGAACGTCCAGAAGACGATGGCCTGCAGGTCGCCCTCGGTGGCGAAAAACTGCAGCAGCGCCTGGAGCGCCTGAAACAGAAAGAGCAGCGCGATGCCGGCGAGGATCATCGCCGCCGAACCGCCGCCGCGGGCCCGTCCCAGTGCGGCGACGAGCGCGCAGACCAGCGACGCGAAGACGAAGGAGAAGGCCGGCACGACGTATTCGGGCGGCAGCGCGGCGATGTGCAGGTCGAGCACGATCGCCAGCGCCGCCCCGAATGCCGCGCCCGCGCCGACGCCGAGCGTGTAGGGGCTGGCCAGCGGATTGCCGAGC
>JAEEUD010000169.1 GCA_016286835.1 Pyramidobacter sp.
AGAAGGATGATGACCGCCATAAGCAGGAACACGTAAGGATTGCCGCCCGAAAGCGAGAGGAAAAACTGCGTCGCTTTCATCGCGATCCTCTCGCGCGTCAGCACCCAGGCGAACGCGCCCGAGGCGGCGACGATGAACATGATCCCCGCCGAACTGACCATCGCGCGCGCCAGCACCTTGAACATCGACGTGAACGTCAGTTCCTTGTAGATGAACAGGCCCACGAGCAGCGAGTAGAAGCACGAGATCGCCGCGGCCTCCGTCGGCGTGAACACGCCCGAGTAGATGCCGCCGAGGATGATGATGGGGGACATCAGCGCCCAGAACGATTCCTTGAAGTTGACAAGCACGTTCCTGAGGCTGAACGTTCCCTCTCCGCGGAATCCCTTCTTGCGGCACACCCAGATCGCCAGCAGCGCCACCAGCGTGGCCTGGAGCAGTCCGGGACCGACGCCGGCCAGCAGCATGTCGCCCACCGACTGGTTGGCGGCGATGGCATAGAGCACCATGGCGATCGAGGGCGGGATCAGCGGCCCGAAGATGCCGGCCGTGGCCTGCAGGGCGCAGGAAAAGTCCTCGTCATAGCCCGACTTGACCATCGAGGGGATCATGATCCCGCCGACGGCAGCCGTGGCCGCCACGCCCGAGCCGGTCATCGCGGCGAAAAAGACGCTGGCGACGATGACCGCCAGGGCCAGACCGCCCGTGAAGTGTCCGACGAGCGACTTGGCAAAGGCGATGATGCGCTTTGAGATGCCGCCGAACTCCATCAGCACGCCGGCCATGACGAAGAACGGCACGGCCATCAGCGTGAACTTGTCCACGCCGGCGAGCATCTGCTGCGCCACGATCAGCGGCGACAGTCGCGGCATGAACAGATAAATGTACGCCACCGAAGACGCACCCAGACACAGCGCGATCGGCGCGCCCAGAAACAGCAGCGCGAAGAACGAAACGAAGAGGAATAAACTTGCCAAGGGAAGGTCTCCCCCTTATCTGTCCGCCGCGGGCGGGATCTCCACCTGCTTGTTGAAGCAGTATTCGCTCGTGGGGAATTCGCCGCTGAGCGTCTCGGCGTGGAACTGGTTCAGTCCCTCGACCATCGCCGAGCGGATGTGCGCGAAGTGCTTGACGAACTTCGGCTTGAAGTTGCTGTACATGTCGAGCAGGTCCTGCGTGACCAGCACCTGGCAGTCCGCGTCGGGCCCCGCGCCGATGCCGAGGATGGGGATGCGGATCTCCTTTTTCATCTGCGCCGTGACGCAGTTGGGCACGCACTCCACCACCACCGAGAAAGCGCCGGCCGCTTCCACGGCGCGGGCGTCGTCGATGATCTTGCGCGCCGTCTCCGGCGTGCCGCCCTGCACCTTGAAGCCGCCGAACGACGTGGCCGTCTGCGGCGTCATGCCGATGTGCGCCATCACGGGGATGCCCGCGTCCACGAGCGCTTTGATCTTGTCGGCCATGTTCGCGCCGCCTTCCAGCTTCACGCAGTCGCAGCCGGTCTCCTTGATCATGCGCGTGGCGTTGCGGATCGCCTGCTCGCAGCTCTCGTTGTACGAGCCGAACGGCATGTCGCCGGCCACGAACGTGTGCGGCGCGCCCTTCACCACCGGGCGGATATGATGGATCATGTCGTCCATCGTCACCGGCGTCGTCGAGTCGTAGCCGAGCATGATCATCGCCAGCGAATCGCCGACGAGGATCACCTCCACCTCGCTCTGATCGACGATCGAAGCCGTGGTGTAGTCATACGCCGTCACATAGGCGAACTTGCGGCCCTCGTCCTTGTACTTCTGGAAATCGAGCACCGACATCTTTTTCTTGACGCTTGCGGACTGATCCGCCGGCTGTGTGTGGACCGACATGGAATTCCTCCTTGATTTTTTGAGCGCTTTCGGGTACAATGATTTCGCATTGCGAAATCACATGTCGCACTGTGAATCATTATATCCTCATCATTTGATTTGTCAAGAACGCAAACAGGATCAACTTTTTACACTTCAATGTCAGGGAGAGAGAGCCATGCCAACAGCACGAAGACTTGAATACGTCCAGTCGGTCGAGAGGGCATTCGCGATCGTCGAGGTCCTGAAGGAGCGGGGCGAACTCGGCATCGCCGAGATCAGCGCCGCGCTCGGCCTTGACCGCAGCACCGTCCACCGCCTGCTTGCCACGCTCCGCCACCTCGGCTACGTCAATCAGAACGCGGACACGCTGAAATATTCCAACAGCCTCCGTTTTTTCGACATCGGCAACAGCGCCCAGCGCTCCTTCGGCCTCGGCGCCGTGGCGCGGCCGTTCATGCGCACGCTGGCGCAGGAAACGGGCGAAGGCGTCAACCTCGCCGTGCTGCAATCGTACTGCATGGTCTATCTCGAAAAGATCGAAAGCGTCGCCACGGTCAGCGTCAACGTGCCGCTCGGCGCGTATATCCCCGCCTACTGCACGGGCCTGGGCAAGATGCTCCTGTCGGGACTGCCCGACGAGGAGATCCGCGCCGTCTTCTCCGACAGCGACGAGCAGGCCGTGCGCGGGCGCACGCGGGACCACCTCAAGCTGCGGCGTTACACCGCGCGCACGATCTGCAGCGTCGACGCGCTCTGCGCTGAACTGGCAAAGATCCGCGAGCGCGGCTACAGCGTCGACGACGAAGAGTACGTCGAAGGGCTGTACTGCACGGCCGCACCGGTCCACAACTCGGCAGGGAACATCGTCGCGGCGATGAGCGTCGCCGTGCCGCACTTCGGAGGGGCAAAAACGCGCCGCCAGACGCTTCTGAAAAAACTCCTCGGGACCGCCCGCGACGTTTCGCTCGCGCTCGGCTGGCGCGGTTAGCCATTTTCCCGGCAAAAGTTGAGCAAATCGCGTATTTCATTTATAATGATCCCGCGTCTGAAAATGAAACTCCGGAAATGAACTCTCGAAAGGGGAAAACACCAATGGACAACCAGCGTATTCTGCAGGACTTTCTCGACCTCGTGAAGATCGACGCCGCCTCGCGCAACGAGCGCGCCGTGGCCGACACCGTCAAGGCGAAGATGTCCGAGATCGGCGTGCAGCTTGAAGAAGACAACGCCGGCGAGAAGATCGGCGGCAACACCGGCAACCTCTTCGGCGTGCTCGACGGCGGTCTGCCCGGCTCGGTGCTGCTCAACGCCCACATGGACCGCGTCGCCAACGGCCTCGGCATCAAGCCCGTGATCGGCGACGACGGCATCATCCGCTCCGACGGCACGACGATCCTCGCCGCCGACGACCTTTCCGGCGTCGTCGCCCTGATCGACTGCGCGCGCCGCCTCAAGGCCAGCGGCAAAAAGTTCCCGCGCGTCGAGTTCCTTTTCACCATCGCCGAAGAGGCCGGCCTGTACGGCAGCAAGTACTTCGACGTGAGCAAGCTGAAGTCAAAGGTCGGCTACGCCTTCGACTCGCCCGGCCGCATGGGTCGCGTCGTCTGCACCGCGCCAGGCCAGGTGCACCTGTTCATCGAGGTGGAAGGCCGCGCCGCCCACGCCGGCAACTGCCCCGAGGAGGGCGTCAACGCCACCGTCGTGCTGGCCAAGATCCTCGCCAACATCCGCGACGGCCGCCTTGACCCGATCAGCACGTCCAACTTCGCCGTCCTCGACTGCAAGAACAAGGTGACGAACATCGTCCAGCCCTACGCCAGCTGCCACGGCGAGATGCGCAGCCGCGACGCGAAGAAGATCGACGAGTACGTCGCCTATTTCGAGAAATACTGTCAGGAAGCTGCGGCCGGTACGGGCGCCGTCGTCAAGACGACCGTGACGCCGATGTACAAGACGTTCAGCTTCGACGAGAGCGCGCCCGTCGTGCAGGCAGCCGTGAAGGCTCTGCGCGGCATGGGCTTCGAGACGGTCGTCAACGGCGGCGGCGGCGGCATGGACGCCAACAACTGGAACGCCGCCGGCATCGCCACCGTCGGCGTCGCCACGGGCTACAGCGCCAACCACGGCGTCAGCGAGCAGATCTATCTCGACGACCTTCTCAAAGCCGGCGAGCTGGCCGAGAACATCGTCATGACCTGGGCGGAGATGGGACTGCCGGAGTAGAATTAGCAATTAGTAATTAATAATTAGTAATTGAAGAACGGCGTTCGCACATCCATCCGTTGTACGAACGTCGTTCTTTATTGCTCACGTATAAAAACGCTATCGCACTGGAGCACTCTTGCGACAACGAGGAACGAACGTTTCCCGTTTTTTTGAAATGTAAAGAACGCTTTTGCTTTTCGCGCATAAAAGGAGGTTCTTGCACAAAAAAAATTTGTGCTGAAGAAAAACCCGCATTTGTGATGAACAAAAATGATCGTTTTTGCTCATCTTCGTCAGATCGTCGCAAATCTTCGTTTTTCCGCGGTGAAAAACGGGCTTTTGAACGCGTTTGGACAGGCGATTTTTCTTCACTTTGCGGTGAACGTCTCGTCAGAGATCTTTGGCGTCCGGCGACAGAGACGGAAACGAGAAAATGGTTTTATCCTATCTTTTCAGATTCAGACCGTTCATTTCATTATAAACATCTACCCATGCAGCAACGCATATTCACAACTAAAAAATAGCGCCCATTTTGAATATGACCGATGCTTCATAGAAAACGGA
>JAEEUD010000004.1 GCA_016286835.1 Pyramidobacter sp.
GAGGCCGTTCATCACGATCGTCTGATCGGGAGCGAAGATGCTGGAACGATCGTCGTGCACGAAGTCCATCGACACGCACTCATCGTCGACCACGCCCAGGTACTTGCCCATGTCACCGGCAGCGGCCTTTCTCACGACATCGTTGACCTCTTCGGCGGTGACTTCCTTCTTGGGCATGAAGGTGAGGTCGACGATCGAAACGTCGGGCGTGGGCACGCGCAGAGCCATGCCGTTCATCTTGCCCTTCAGAGCGGGGATGACGAGAGCCACGGCCTTGGCGGCACCAGTGGTTGTGGGAACCATAGAGAGCGCGGCGGCACGGGCGCGGTAGCTGCTCTTCTTGTGCGACTTGTCGACAAGGTTCTGGTCACCGGTGTAGGAGTGGATGGTGGTCATCAGGCCCTTCTCGATGCCGATGGCGTCGTTGAGCACCTTGGCCAGCGGGGCAAGGCAGTTGGTGGTGCAGGAAGCGTTGGAGATGATGTTGTCCTTGGCGGGATCGTAGGTCTCTTCGTTGACGCCCATGACGAACGTGGCAACACCGTCACCCTTGCCGGGAGCCGTGATGACGACCTTCTTGGCACCGCAGGCGATGTGGACGCCGGCAGCCTCGGCCGTGACATTCTTGCCCGTGCCCTCGATGACGACATCGACGCCCAGTTCCTTCCAGGGATACTTGTTGTCCTCGGGCTTGACGACGAGGATCTTCTGGCCGTTGACGATCATGTAATCGCCCTCGGTCGTCACGGTGCCGTTGAAGCGGCCGTGCACCGAGTCATACTTGAACAGATAGGCCGACTGCTCGACGGAAGCGCTGTGGCGGGTGATGGCGACGACCTCGAACAGGCCCTTCTTATCGTACTCGAACATCGCGCGAAGGACGAGACGGCCGATACGACCAAAACCGCTGATTGCAACCTTAACTTTGCTCATGGGAAACCCCTCCTGAAATATTTTATCGGTCAAAGACCGAAAGACAAATACAACCACCCTTAATTTAAGCTCAAAAATTCCGCCTGTCAAGTTTTTACACGGATTTTTTTACAGCGGCACAAAAAAAGACCATGAGAAGCTCGTTCTCATGGTTCTTCGTCTGTTTCGTTCCCGGATCTCACAAATCCCGCCGCTTCGGCAACGGCCCGCAGTTTGGCGAGGCGGTATTTCACGGTGCTCTTGCTCACCTGCGGCCGAAGCAGGTCGCCCAGATCTGACAGGCTGGCCTCGGGGTATTCCAGCCGCGCGCGGGCCAGCGGCAGAAGTTTTTCGGGGATCAGCTCGACGCCGGACTTGAAAAGAAATTCCACAAAAGCCCGGTGCTCGCGCGACGTTTTCACGCTGCGGCGGATGTTGGCGCTGTCGCAGTTGGCCTGTTTGTTGGCGAGATCACGGCTGAGGCGCAGCATCGAGCGGTCTTCCAGGTCCTGCGCCACGCTTCCCAGACCGATGAAATAGCAGAAGCGCATGATGTGCTGCACGTCGCGGATCGTCAGCTCCCACACGCCCTGGACTTCACGGTGCGAACAGACGATGTCGCTGCCTTCGAGCAGATCGAGCATGCTTTGCAGCACGGCTCTGTCATGAAAGCGCATCACACAGTAATAACCGCGACGCGGGTTGTAAATGCCGCCCGCGCACCCGTACACGCCCCGCGCCCACGTCCAGCGGATGAAGTCGGCGCGCTTGACGCGGGAAACGATCTTCTTGTAGAGGGTCTTTGGCATGCACAGCGAAATGCGGCGGCCGCGCAGGCGCAGGATGTCGGTCAGTTCGCGCTCGGCGCTCCAGCTCACGCGCGGCCAGAGACGGCGCACACGGCGAAACACCCACAGCCGCGGCAGCGCCAGTTCGATCTGATCGCCGTCGGAGCGTGTTTTCATGCAGGCAATGATCCCCGACAGTTCCGACTCAGCCGAAACGGTGTCGGTAACGGGCGCTAAGAGCCACTCGTCCCAGCGTTTCGTGCTGATCTTCATTTCTGCTGCCCGTTTTCCAGCCGGCGATACACGCGCATCAGCGACTCCGCCAGACGGGAACTGTGATGGCGGATCACGCCGCTGTCCTGAACGTGCAGCAGTGGCGCACGGAAGACCTGGCAGTTTTTCGTGGTCAAAAACGCCTCATCCTCGCGCGACAACGCCAACGGCACGGCGCCCTGTGCGCTGTATCGCTCACGCAGCAGCGCGGGGATCTGATCCTCGCTGACAACTACGGCGTCCGGGAAACGTCCCAGCGCCTGCGCAACCCACTTGATATGGTCAAGCTGCGTCATGCCGCTGGTCTCGCCCGGCTGCGTCATCAGGTTGCAGACATAGACGATCGGGCAGTGAACGTCCTTCAGCGCCGCCGCGAACGCCCCCACGAGCAGGTTGGGGATGACGCTTGTGAACAGGCTGCCCGGACCGAGGATGATCATGTCAGCGTCTCCCAGCACGGCAAACGCCTCCTGAACGGGACGCGCGCCGCGCGGCTCCAGCCGGATCGTACGGATATCGCGCCCGCGCTGGGCCACGGCCAGCTCGCCGCGCAGCGTTTCGCCGTCGTTCGTTTCCGCCACGAGCGTGACGTTCTCCGTCGTGATCGGCAAAACGCGGCCGCGGATGGCCAGCAGCCCGTTGACGAGCTCGACGGCGTTTTTGAAGTCGCCGGAAAGCTCCGTCGCCGCCAGCAGGATCAGGTTGCCAAGGCTGTGTCCCTTCAGGTCGCCCTGATCGAAACGGAAATTCATGAACGCGCGCAGCTGATCGTCGTTCTCGCTCAGCGCCACAAGACAGTTGCGGATGTCGCCCGGCGGCAGCATCCCCCAGTCGCGCACAAGGCGCCCTGAGCTGCCTCCCTCGTCGGTGACGGTGACGAGTGCCACGATGTTGCGCGTGTAACCTTTCAGTCCCCGCAGCAACGAGGAAAGTCCCGTACCGCCGCCGACGGCCACAAAACGCGGCCCCGCGGCCAGACGAAGCTGGACCGCCGCCGCGGCCGCCTGTTTTTCGTTCAGATGTTTGGCGATGAACGTACGCACGCGTCGGCTGTTGCGAAACAGCAGAGCCACGGCGATGCCGCCGGCGATACAGCCGCCAGTGAAGATCAGAATGACCGCGAGGATCATGTCTGCGAGCTCCATTTCACATCGTGCTCAAGGTCGCGGTGCACGATCTGCAGTTCCACTCCGTCGATCAGCGCCAGACGGCGCCCCAGCCAGTCGGCCGCGAAAACAGAACGGTGATGTCCGCCCGTGCAGCCGATGGCGATATGGAGGTAATTTTTGCCGCTCAGATGATACGACGGCAGGATCGTCTGGAAGAACTCCAGCGTCTGATGCAGGAACTTCTTTGCCAGGCGGTCGGTGCAGATGTAATCCTGTACCTCCTTGTCGAGCCCCGTTTTGTTTTTCAGCTCGGGCTCGTAGTAGGGATTGACGAGGAAGCGCACGTCGAACACGAAATCCGCGTCGAGCGCCACGCCGTACTTGAAGCCGAACGAACTGACCATCACCTGCAGGCCGGAAGGATTACGCGCCAGCAGCGCCATGATCGCCGAGCGAAGCTGCGCCATCGACATCGAAGTCGTGTCGATGATGCGGTCGGCACAGACACGGAAACCCGAGAGCCGCTTTTTCTCCAGAGCGATGCCCTCGAGAAGCGAGTTCATGAAGCCGAGCGGGTGACGGCGGCGCGTAAAGCTGAAGCGCTTCAGAAGGATCTCGTCCGAGGCTTCGAGAAAGACCACCTGCACGTCAAGGCCCTTTTCGCGCAATCTCGGCAGCACCTGCGGCAGCGTGTCGGAAACGCCCTCTCCGCGCACGTCGATCACGGCGCCGACGCCGTTTTCAAGCGCCTGCGGATGCGAGGAGAGCATATCCATCAGCTGTGGCAGCATCCCCGCCGGCAGATTATCGACGGTGAAAAAACCAAGGTCTTCCAGCAGGTGCAGGACGCTGCTTTTGCCGCTGCCGGAAAGACCGGTAATGACGACCAGTTTTTTGGGAAGCATCGAACCAGCCGCCTCAGTCATTGGGACGCACGAAGACGGGGTGTCCCGAAGCCTTGATCCCGACCGCGACCTTGTCGGCCTGTGCGCGGTCCGCTCCGCCGCCGACGATGACGCGGAAGTACGTCTTTCCGTTCACTTCGGCCTTGCGGACGACAGGACTATGCCCCAGCTTTTTCAGGGACGCGACGACCGAATTCGCGGCCGAACGCGTCGTGTACGAGCCGCACTGCACGACGAAAGCGCTCGACTCAGCCGAAGTTCGTGCGACGACGGGCGCTTTCTTCTCCGGTTCGCGCTGGACTTCCGCCTTTTTCGGCTCCGGGCGGGGCGCCCGCTGCGACTGGATCTGGATCACTGGGGTATCCGCCTGTGCCGTGGAACGGTCGCCCACGTTCAGTCTGTCAGTCGCCGCCTTGCCGGAATTTCTCTGCACGGGCTGCGCGATCAGCACGTCACGAACGGCGACTTTTTTGGAGACGCTCCCCTCCTCTTCCCCGGAAGAGCTTTTCGGAGCGCTTTCTTCCTGCCCCGCCGCGTTTTCGTTGTTCGCGGACACTCTCTCGACCACCGGCGCATTGCGTGTCGACTTCGGCTGCGCGATAATCGCCGGTTTGGGAACGGAAGGCGACCAGAGCAGCCTGATCCCGACGACCACGATCCCCAAAGCGATGACGCCGAGGATGGGGATCATAAAGTCGCCGAACGGCACCGCCGGCTTCTGCTTAAAACGGCTTGTTGAACGAGCCGCCATGTCTATCACCTCGTTTGTGTCTGTAAATATGATGAAGAATCAGCGGGGACAAGCGAAACGCCGCCCCCGCTGGAAAGGATCATTTTACTTTTTGCGGCGGCGATACGTCGCGGGAATGTCATTCCCCTTACCGAACAGACCGTCGAAAATGCTGCCGCTTCCGCCCTCCGAAACGACATCGCCGGGGGTAAGAGGCTGCTGCGGTCTGCCGAAGGGATTGGTATCCGTCTGGGCTTCGCCGTCTTCAGCCTTGGCAGGAGGGTTCTCGTTGAAGCCGGTGGCGATCAGCGTGAAGCGCAGCGTCTCGCCCAGCGAGTCGTCCTTGTGACGGCCCCAGATGATGTTCGCGCCCTGGCGCGCGGAAGCGGCGACCAGCTTGGCGGCTTCATCGAGTTCCTGCATCGTCAGCTCATCGCCGTACTCGATCGTGTACAGCACGGCGGAAGCGCCGTTCATCGGCTGCGTCATCAGCGGGCCGTTCATGGCCAAGCGCGCCGCGGCGGTGACGCGGCCTTCGCCCTTGGCCTCGCCGACGCCCATGATCGCCGAACCGGCGTTGCTCATGACCGCACACACGTCGGCAAAGTCTACGTTGACTTCCATGACCGTGCGGATCACGCGGGTCACGCCGGCAACAGCCTGACGCAGCACTTCGTCGCTCATCAGGAACGCGTCGGTGACGGTGGTCGATTTGTCGGAAAGCTCGACGATGCGGTCGTTATGGACGACGATCAGCGCATCGACCTTCTCGCGCAGTTTTTTGATCCCCTCAAGGGCCTTCTGGATGTGCGTCGAACCTTCCCAGGAGAAGGGGAAGGTGACGATGCCGACGACAAGGGCATTCGACTTTTCCCGCGCGATGCCGGCGATGATCGGCGAAGCTCCCGTGCCGGTGCCGCCGCCCATGCCCGCGGTGATGAACACCATGTCGGAACCCTCCAGGAGTTTGCTGATTTCCTCTTCGGATTCCTTCGCAGCGTTCTCGCCGACTTCGGGATTCGATCCCGCGCCGCGTCCTTTGGTCAGGTTCCTGCCGAGGATCAGCCGGTCCTTCGCGAGTGAAAGGCGAAGCGCAGCCACATCCGTATTCGCAGCGATAAAATCAACGTCATCCGCGCCGCTGCGGATCAGCGTGTTCAGCGCGTTGCCGCCGGCACCGCCGACGCCGATCACCTTGATGACTTCGCGCGGGACATCGAATTCCAGATCGCGGTTCAAGTCCAGCTCTTCGTTCTTCACCGAGAAGATCTCATTGTCATCCATAGAAACTGATCCTCCTTAAAATAATTCTTTCCCCAGATTTGAGATGGTGCCTTTGACTCTTTCAACGAACGATCCGCGCTTGCGCGGACGCTTGAATGGATCGACGACCTCAACGTCCGTGAAGAGCTTCATGGATGGCTCGATGTAAGCGAAACGGTTCCTGAGCTTCTCCGTCTGATACGCGATGAGCCCCGCAGCGGCGCAGTAACGGCAATCGTTACGCCCTTCGGGCATTTCGCCGCCAAGCACAGGCGTCCCGATACGGACATCCGTTTTCAGATACGACTCGGCCAGCTCCTTCAGCCCCGGCGACAGCATGACGCCGCCGTTCGTCACGATCTCAAGGGACATGCCGGCCTTTTCGAGCGCTTCGACGCCCGGAACGATGGTATTCTCGAACAACTCGGCCAGACGGCTGTCGGCGACTTCGACTGCCTCGGCCAGGTCGATCTCGTGCTTTTCGCCGTGAACGTCGAGCGTGGTCGTGCCCGTTGACTTGTTTTCGGGTGCGACGTTCAGCTCTTTTTTAAGATTTTCGGCGAGCGCGAAAGGAATCTTCATCACGCAGGCGATGTCGTTGCTGATGTGATCGCCGCCGACGGCCATCTCGTAGGTATAGGCCAGACGTCCTTCGGAGTAGACAGTGAAGCTGGTCGTGCCGCCGCCGATGGAGATCAGGACCGCGCCGAGTTCCCGCTCGTCGGGCGAAAGCGTTCCCAGCGCTTCGGCCAGGGGTTTGATGACCAGACCTGCGACTTTGACACCGGCGCGACGCACACAGTTTACCACATTCTGCGTCAGAGAAACGGGGACTGTCAGCACCGTCACTTCGACCTCGAGCTTCGTTCCCGTCATGTTGATCGGATCGTCGATGCCCGGCATGTCGTCGATCGCGTACTTGGTGGGGATGAGATGGAGAACGGCAGACGCTGACGGCTTTTTCACGCTGTTAAAGGCCGTCTGGATCACGTTTTTCACGTCTTCCGGAATGATCTGCCGCGGCTTCTTGCCCAGCTCGATCGCTCCTTTGACATGATAGCAACCGGCTTCCGGGCAGCTGTAAGCGACGACGGCACGATCGATCCTGATGCCGCCGAGCGTTGCTTCAGCTTCGGCGACCGCGTCGGACACCGAACCGGTCGCCTGTTCGAGATTGACGATCCTGCCTTTGCGCATGCCGCGGCTGACAGCCTGCCCGACACCGATGATCTGAGCTTCACCGGGGGCGTCTTCCGAAATCTCGGCGACAGCGACTGTGATCTTCGTCGTGCCCAGATCGAGACCGACCAGAATGCCCGAATCTCTGTCCATGCGTATCTCCCCTTCTGTCCTATGAACTTTCCGTTTCGGGATCGGTCTCCCTGCGGATAATGATCTTATCTTCATACGTGGCGTCGATCACGAGCTTCTGATCGGGCTTTTCACGAATCAATTCTCTCACAACTATGAGGCTTTTTTCAAGTCCCGAGACACGTCCCGTGAAAGAAAAACTGCCTTTTCCGCGCGCAGGCGTGAACACGCAGGTGACGATATCCTCACCGCCGCGGCGCGTCAGTTCCAGGTCGCTCAGCTTCGCCTCTTTCAGCGAATGCATGGCCGTCCACAGATCGGCCAGCCATGTGTAGGGCGCTTTCAGTCTCTGCGAGGCGTCGCGATCGGAATCGGCCAGCAGCGGGAACGAGCTGCCCACGCTGAGGACGGGAAGCTCGGGGATCTCGACGTTCATTGCGCGCGTCCAGAGATCGCTTCGCCAGGCCACGCCGTCTTTACCCGCAAGGTAGTCGGCATGATGCCACACCAGTTTGAGCGCCGGCGTAAACGGGACGGCCGTAAGCGTCAGCTCGCCGCGTAACGGTTTCCAGTCGGGACTGACGGTGAGCGGATAGTGTTTTTCCAGCTCGCGCAGGTCTTTTTTCGCCAGCAGCCAAGCGGGGTGAAATGCCAGGAACGAATCGCTCCACTCGCGCAGTGCCAGCTCGGCTTCGGCGGAGAAGTTTTCCAGCCGCAGCGCTTTAAGGTGAAACGGCTGATACCGTTCGTACAGACACAGAGAAACTCCCGCCAGAAAAGAGAGAAAAAGCCACCGTATTCTTCCGGACACCGCGCACAACTCCTTCCCGGCGGAAAAAAGCTACAGGGCCGACGTGGGGCGCTTGTTCAGCTCCTGAACGAGCATGTCGCCTACGACGCAGACGTCGCCCGCCCCTTCGGTGAGCACGAGATCGTCGGGACGGACCAGCGAAAGCGCCGCTTCAACGGCGTCAACTTTGTTGGAAACGGGCAGGCAGTGACCGCCCTGTTTTTCCACCTCGACGCTGATCAGATCGGAAGTGACTCCCGGGATGGGCTTTTCGTCGGCGGCGTACACAGGCAGCAGGAGCGCCTGCGGCACGCTCGAGAGCACGCGCGCGAAACGGTCGAACAACGCCTGCGTGCGCGTGAACCGGTGGGGCTGGAAGATCAGCACGATCCGCCGGTCAGGATACATCAGACGGACCGCGCCCAGCGTCGCTTCCATCTCGCTGGGGTGATGACCGTAATCGTCGTAGACAAGGATGTTGTCGGGGCACATCGCGCGCAGCTGAAGGCGGCGTTTCGCTCCGTGGAACATGCGCAGGGCTTTCTGGACGGTGGCGAACGGTACACCCAACTCGCAGGCGACGCCGCAGGCGGCCAGCGAATCGATGACGTTGTGCTCGCCGGAAACGACCAGTTCGACCGTTCCCATCTCGCGTCCCTTCGCCCAGAAGGTGTAGCGCAGACCGCCGCCGCAGTGATACTCAACGTCGGTCGCGTAATAATCAAATGACGGATCGCGCCCGAAGAGCACGGCGCGTTTTTTCATTTCCGGATCAAGCTGCCCGATAACGCTTTTCACGCCCGTGTCATCGCCGCAGAGGAACACCTTTCCGCCCTCTTTGGTGTTGTGCAGGAAGCGCACAAAGGCGTCGATGACCGATTGCAGCGTGGGATAGTGGTTGACATGGTCCCAGTCGACGTTAGTGACAACGGAATAGAGCGGATGGAAGAACTCAAACGAACCGTCGCTCTCGTCAAGCTCGGCCACCATGTACTCGCCCGTGCCGATCTTGGCGTTGATGCCGATATCGCACAGCTCACCGCCGACGGCGATCGTGGGCTGGAAATCGGCCTGTTCAAGGATGTAGCTGATCATCGAGGTCGTCGTCGTCTTGCCGTGCGTTCCCGCCACGCCGATGCCCTGGCGCGAATCGAACAGCAGGCTGAGCAGTTCGGCGCGCTGAAGCACAGGGATGCCACGCTTGCGGGCTTCGCACAGCTCGGCGTTCGTCGGCGGGATGGCGCTGCTGTACGCAAGCAGATCGACCTGGCAGTCGTCGAGGTGACGGACATCGTGTCCGTAAAGCACCTTGACGCCGACCTTTTCGATCTTCTCGGCGTACGTATTGCGGCCCATATCGCAGCCACTGACGTTAAAGCCAAGCTCATGGAACAGGAGCGCGAGACCGCTCATTCCGGCGCCGCCGATTCCCATCAGATGGATATTGCGGACTTTATTCAAATCAACATGCTGGTGTTCCACTTGAGGTTCCCCTTTCAGGCGTTAAGACTGCACAAGACTTTATAGAGATTTGCGGAAGCTGCGTTCAGATCGCTTTCGGCGGGACGCCTTTTCGGCAGAGCCGCCAGCGCGGCGGCGAAATCCCGCGGCGCGTCGTTTTCGTTCAATACCGGCGCGCCCGTCTGCGCCGCAAAGGCACGGGCGTTGTGCGACTGGTGATCGTCGGCCGAGGCTGCCCACGGCACGACGATCACGGGTATGCCGAGAGCGTTCAGCTCCGCCAGCGTTGAAGCACCGGCCCGGCAGACGACCGCGTCAGCCGCGGAGTACACCAGCGACATGTCCCAGCACGCTTCGTGCGTCAGTGCTTCCGGGAAAGGACGCTGCTCGGGGGCGATCCCCATGCACAGGATTTTGCAACCTGTTGATTTTATCATATCTTGAGAGTTTTGCAGCATGTTTTTCATGCCGCCGCTCCCTAAAGATCCGCCTAAAATGATCACCAGTTTTTCGCCTTCGCCCAGCGGAGCACCAAGAAGCCGGCCCTGTGCCTGTTTCTGATCGGTCAGTTCCAACTGCCGGAGAGGCAGGCCGGCTGTGACGAATTTGTTTTTCTCAAGCCCCTTGCATTCGGACCAGGCACAGGCTATGGGAACGTTCATTCGCGCGGCAAAGCGCGTCACCTTTCCGGCGACGGTGTTCTGCTCGTGCATCAGCACGGGGATGCCAAGAGAACGGGCAGCCAGGAGCACGGGCATGGAGAGATATCCGCCGAACAGGACGCAGCGGGCGATGCTTTCACGCGCGAGCACCGCGCGGCATTCGAAAAACGAACCGGCGAGCTGTTTCCACCGTCTCAGCGAACGCAAGCCGCGTACGCCGAGCGGCGAGCCTTCCAGCGAGATTTTCAGCGGCGTCACGCCGTGAGCCTGGTAGATCTTCTCTTCCAGCTCACGGCTGCCCGTCAGCCAGACGACCGACTCGTCTTTTCGTTTCAGCCATTGTCCGAAAGCGATCGAGGGAATGATATGCCCCCCCGTGCCGCCGGCGGCGAGTAATATTTTGCCCGTCATCTCCCTGCTCCCCCCGATCCTTTAGTCGTCTTCTTCAGGTTCTTTGATCAGACGGATCAAAAAACCGATCCTTACCCACATGAATACCAGCGACGTGCCGCCGTAGCTGATGAACGGCAGCGGCATTCCCGTCAAAGGAATGATCTTCATGACGCCGCCCAGGTTGATGAAAAACGGCAGCAGCACGGCGACGCAGCAGCCCCAGATAGCGATGCGCCGTTCCGGGAGCGCGCGTTTGTACGCCGAAAAAACACACAGCGTCCAGAACAGGAAAAGCATGAAAATGGTGCCCGTGACGATAAAGCCAAACTGTTCGCCGATAGCCGGAAAGATGAAGTCGTTATGGATCTCCGGCAGGAACTGCTGCCCGCGTCCGAGGCCAATGCCCCATACGCGCCCGTTGGCAAAAGCGATCAGCCCCTGGATGACCTGATAGCCGGAACCGAGCGGATCCGTCCAGGGATCAAGCCATGTGGCGATGCGTTCGGCACGATAACCGTAATTCGCCAGGTACCACAGTACCGGCGAGAGAGCCCCGGCGCCGAGGATCGGCAGGAGAAAACCGTACTTTTCGACGAACAGCGCTCCGACGATGCCGCCCAGCATGAGCAGGCCGCCGAAATCCGGCTGTTTCATCGTCACCAGCGCAAACGGCGCGAAGATCAGCCCCGTGATGATCAGAGCCATCCACATGTTGCGGATCCTGTTGTAAAACCTAGAAAAAAAGATCATCATCATCAGGCTGACGACTTCCAGCGGCTGAAAATTCACCGGTCCCAGCCGCAGCCAGCGCGACGCGCCTTTCACCGTCACGCGGAGCGGCGAAGCGATCGTCAGCACCATCAGCCCGAGCGACAAAATTAGAAGAAACGGGCTGTACCGGTACCAGAACCTCAGCGGGATCTGCGTGACGACGATAAAAGCGCCCAGAGCGACGACGAACCAGATCGCCTGTTTCAATCCCGGGGACGAAAGCGACCAGCCTGTCATCGTCGAGATGACGACAACGCCGAAGGTCGAAAGGATCAGTGGCAAAATCCACAGTCCGAAGACGCTGCCGCTTCCGGCGTCGGATGCATAGACGCGGGGAGTTGCGATCGAGTTAAGAGAGTTTTCCGACGAGCGCTGCAAAGTGCTCCCCCCGCTCCTTGTAGTTTTTGTACATGTCCCAGCTTGTGCACGCCGGTGACAAGAGCACCGTGTCGCCCGCGCGGCTGACCTCTGCCGCCTTGGCGACGGCTTCTTCCATGCCGCCCGCACGGATCACGGGAGCGTATCCAGCCGCTTCGAGCGCCGCGCAGATCGCCGGCGCTTCAGAGCCGATGACGATCGCGGCGAAAGCCTGTTCTTTGACGACACGGGCAAGTTCTTCGTACGTCTCGCCCTTACCCTGCCCGCCAAGGATCACCGCTTTGCGTCCGGGAATGCAGCGCAGCGCCGTGACCGCGGCGGCAACGTTCGTTCCCTTGGAGTCGTCGACGTAAAGCACGCCGTTTTTCACAGCGACTTTCTCGCAGCGGTGACGCGGCGCTTTGAACGACGTCAGCGGCTTTTCCGTGTCGATGCCGGGACAGGCAAGCACGGCCGCAGCCGCCGACATCGCGGCGTTCTCCAGATTGTGCGTGCCGATCAGCGGCAGCGCGCTTTTGCGGAACAGCAGACGTTTCAGCTCTCCCTGGCGCAGGCAGACCTTCTCGCCCGAAATGTCGAGCCTGAAATCCCCCTGCCCGAGCGAAACCGTCTGCCGCTCTTTTGGCACACGGGGCGCATCGGCTTCGTGCACGACAGCGTACCCGCCGCTTTGTGCCGGCAGGAAGATCCTGCACTTGTCGGCGATGTAGTTTTCATAGCTGCCGTGCCAGTCGATGTGGTCGGGCGCAAGATTCGTCAGCACCGCAACATCGGGAGCAAGACGAGTGTTCCAGTGCAGCTGAAAACTGCTCAGTTCCATCACGAGCGCGCCGTGTCCCTTACCGGCATGAGCGGCCAGCGGTTCGCCGATGTTGCCGCAGGCGACTGCGTCTACGCCGTTTTCGCGCAGGATATGCGCTGTCAGCGCCGTACACGTTGTTTTGCCGTTCGTGCCGGTGATGGCGATCAGTTTCCCATGCAGATCGGGCGCAAGATAATCCAGCTCGCCCAGCACGGGAATGTTCTTTTCGCGAGCCATCGCGACGGCCGGTGAGCTTTCCGGCACGCCCGAGCTGACGACGACCAGGTCGCTTTCGCAGCACAGCGGCGTGTGCGCGCCGCACTCCCAGCTGATGTCGGCCGCGTCAAATGCCGCGCGCGTTTCCTCGGGAAGTTCCGCCCTGCTGTCGGTCACAAACACGTCCGCGCCGCGACGCGCTGCGTAAAGTGCCAACGCGCGGCCGCTGACGCCTGCGCCGATGATCGTGATCTTCTCAGACATGACGAACCCTCCCCGTTTTTTCAAAAGATATTTGTCAGGCCGTTTGCAGTAGGGCCGCAAGAGCCTTTCCCGCCGCAAGCAGCCCCAGCGCCAGCAGCGCATGGACGATCCAGAAGCGGACGACGATGCGGTCCTCCGGCCAGCCGAGAAGCTGGAAATGATGATGGATCGGGCTCATGCGGAAGACCTTTTTCCCCCAGCCGTGGATCGCGATCAGCTGGATCACGACCGAGAGCATTTCCACACCAAAACCCGCCGCCGCGGGAACCAGCGTCAGCACGCCGGAGCCGCAGAACGCGCAGGAGGCCATCAGCCCCGCAAGGAAGTGCGCGCCCGCATCGCCCATGAAGACTTTGGCAGGGTGGCAGTTGTGCCAGAGGAACCCCAGCGAGATCGCAAATCCCGCCGCCGCACCGTAATACGGATCGGGCGACAGATACGCCAAAACCGCGAAGCTCACGAGGCAGCCGCCGGCTGCCAGACCGTCGAGCCCGTCGGTGACATTCACGGAATTCTGTACGCCGACGGCGAAAAACAGCGCCAGCGGCCACACCCAGTGTCCGATCGAAAAGCCGCTCCACAGGGCGGGAACGTTTCCGTCCAGCGCCAGCAGCACAAACCACAGCAGCGTCGTGACGACCTGCAGGGCAAACTTCTGCATGCTGCGCAGGCCCTCGCTCGACCTGCCGCGGAATTTCAGCAGATCATCGGCCAGCCCGACGGCGGCGGAAAGGATCGGATACGACCAGAACGCTGCACCTTCGCTGTCGCCCCTCAGCACGGAGGACATCAGCAGGCCCGAGCCGATCAGCAGGAAAACCACGCCGCCCATCGACGGCACTTTGGCCTTCACTTCTTCGTCAATTCGTGTACCGTAGGCCTTCTGCACCTGCGACACATGCCGCGCGCGCATCCAGCCGATCCACGATCTCTGCGCCGCAACTTCGCAGGCGAAGAGGAAAAGAATCATCAGAACAGCGTCCATGGTCACAGCTCCAGCGCTCTGACGACGCGTTCAAGATGGTTGCCGCGCGATCCCTTGACGAGGATCACGTCGCCCTCGCGGGGATCGAGTTCGTCTACCGCGGCGATCAGTTCCTCGACCGTGGCGAAGAGGTATTCCCCCGCGCCCGCGACCGATTTCCACGT
This sequence comes from Pyramidobacter sp., assembly GCA_016286835.1. Lineage (GTDB taxonomy): Bacteria > Synergistota > Synergistia > Synergistales > Dethiosulfovibrionaceae > Pyramidobacter. The sequence goes on from JAEEUD010000004.1 coordinate 14,178, forward strand.
TTCGCCGAATAAAAGCAGCTCGCCGCCGACGTTCTGGGCTTTCTCAAAGATCTCCCGATGAAGTGCGGCGGCCGATTCTCCCAGCTCCAGCATTTCACCGAGCACGAGGATCCTCCGTCCGGGGATCCCCGGCGCGCTCATCGAGACAAGCGACGCTTTCATCGCGGCGGGACTGGCGTTGTAACATTCGTCCACGATCGCCGCGCCGCGACCAGACAGTTTGACTTCGCCGCGGCCGGCGCTGCTGCGGCACTTGGGCAGAGCGGCAGCGATGTCGCGGCTGGAAAGCCCCAGCCTGCCAGCGATCGCGCAGGCACAGCTGAGCGGATAAAGCTGCTGCACGCCGGACAGCGGCAGCGAAACTTTGAAGGAGATTCCGTCAAGCCCTGTCAGGATCGCATCGACGTAGAAATGATCCTTTTTCCAGGAAAGACGCTCCTGCGAGAAGTACGCGTCGCCTTTACGGCCGAAGCGGGTCAGGCGCGGAAGAGCCAAATCTTCCGCGCGACGCGTCAACAACTCGTTGTCGCCGTTGATGACCGCACAGCGCAGAGCGTTCGAGGAAAAGATCTCGCTTTTCGCCTCAAGTACGCCGTTCAGCGAACCGAACCCTTCCAAATGAACGGGAGCGATCTCCGTCACGGCAGCCAGTGTCGGAGCGATGTACCTCACCATTTCGGCGATCTCGCCCCTGTGATTCGCTCCCATTTCCAGCAGCATGACCTGCGTGTCAAGCGGCGCGGCCAGAACGGTGACGCCGCAGCCGATCAGCGTGTTGTAGTTGCCGCCGGCCACGTGCAGGCGGAAATGATCTTCAAGCAGCGCCCGCGCGTAGTTTTTCGTCGAAGTCTTGCCGACGCTGCCCGTGATCGCGACGATCTCCTTCAGTTCCGGAAGAGATGCTGCATACGCCGAAGCCAGACGCGCCACCGCGTACTCGCAGCGCTCGGGCGCAAGAATGAACGAGCATTCCGGATACGCTTCGCTCCACGTTTCCTTGAACGACGGCGCTTCGCAGATCACGAGCGACGCGCCGTTTTTCAGCACGTCTTCGATAAACCGATGTCCGTCCGTGTGTTCGCCGCGCAGAGCGACAAAGCCTTCGCCGGCAGCGACCTGGCGGCTGTCAACGCGGACGCAGAGAGGCAGGTCACGATCCGGGCCGCGCAGTTCGACGCCGGACTTTTTCACGATCTCGCTCAGTCTCACAGGATCCGCACTCCTCTCTCGCGCGCCCAGGCCTCGACCGTGCCTTTGTCACTGTAGGGATGCTTGACACCGTTGATTTCCAAATACGGTTCCGGTCCCTTGCCGGAAAGCACGAGCAGATCGCCTTTTTCGCACCAGTCGAGCGCCTTGAAGATCGCCGCGTCGCGAGGCAGGTCGATCGACCAGCAGTCGTCGGCGCGGACTTCCTTCACGCCCGCAGCGATCTGTTCGGCGATCGCGCGCGGATCTTCTGTGCGCGGATTGTCCATCGTGATGAAAATACGATCGGCTTTTTTCGCCGCTGCCTGCCCAAGCAGCGGACGATGACCGGCAAAGCGGTCGCCGCCATGTCCGAAGAGACTTACGAGCCGATGCCTGGCCAGGGGCCGCAGCGTGGAAAGCAGCGCCTCGAGCGAGTCAGCCGTGTGCGCGTAGTCGATGATGACGCGCACGCCGTTTTCAAGCGCGATCCGCTCCATTCTGCCGGGGACCTGCGGCATATTCTCAAGCCCGGCGACGACTTTGCTTTCGTCGCAGCCGGCAGCCAGACACACGGCCGCCGCGCCGAGCGCGTTTTCAACGTTATAGCTTCCCGTCAGCGGGATGCGGACCCGTGCGATCCGGCGGCCGTCGAGGCTCAAATCAAACTCGCCGCCGTCGGAAGAGAGCGACACGTTCGTTCCCGTCAGACGGGCGGGAGCATCCAGCGCCCAGGTCATCGCCCCGGGGAACTCCTCCGCCAGCCGGCGGCCGTATTCGCTCTTCGCGTTGGGGGCGATCGCCGCGCCGCACTTCAGGTAGGCGCGGAACAGTTCGCGTTTGGCCGCGAAGTAATTATCCATCGTACCGTGATAGTCGAGATGTTCCGGCGTCAGGTTGGTAAACACAGCGCCGTCAAACGTGCAGCCGCTCAGGCGCCCCTGAACGATGCCGTGCGAAGAGCACTCCATCGAACAGGCTTGGCAGCCGTTGTCGACCATTCGCTTCAGGAAGAGCTGAACTTCGTCGCTTTCGGGCGTCGTGCGGTCGGCCAGTTCTGCCTTGTTGCCGTCGTCGTAGACGATCGTGCCGAGCAGACCGGTCTTGATACCGCAGCTCTGCAGGATCGAGCGGATCATGTAGCTCGTCGTGCTCTTGCCCTGCGTGCCCGTGACGGCAAACATCTTCATTTTTTCGGCCGGTTCATCGAAAAGAGCCGCGGCGAGAAATCCCATCGCGGCACGTACGTTTTTCACCTGGATCCAAGGAATGGACACTTCGCCCACGGGGCGCTGCACAAGCAGACACGACACGCCCGCAGCCAGCGCCTGACCGATGAACTGATGCCCGTCGACGTGGTCGCCGGCGACGCAGGCAAAGATATCGCCGGGGCCGACCTGCCGCGAATCGCTTTTGAGAGCGCACTCAGCCGGCAGCTTGCTCCAGTCGCCGCCAATATCCGTCAGAAGTCCGGCGCGTTTCAGATCGGCCAGACCGCGTTCGACCCTTTGATCCATGGTTCTTTCGCTCCTTTACACTCCACGCCTTATTTCACGCCGATACCCTTGAGACGCTCCACTTCGTCGACGACCTGCTTAAAGACCGGCGCCGCCAGAGCTCCTCCGTAATAGACCTTGCCGGTCACGTCACCGAAGACGATCAGCATCGTGTATTTAGGGTCGTTCGCGGGCCAGAAGCCGATGAACGACGAATTGTACAGTCCCTTGACATATTTTCCCTTGCGCGCCACCTGCGCCGTCCCGGTCTTGCCGCCCACATGCACAGCGGAACTTTCTGCCGGTTTGCCCGTTCCCTCGGTGACGACCTTGCGCAGCACGCTGCGGATCCAGCGGGCGTTTTTCTGCGAGACGACGCGGTCGACTTCCATCGGCTCGGAGTGGAACACCTGCAGACCTTCGCTGTTGACCGCCGAGCGCACCAGGTAGGGACGAACGAGCACGCCGTCGTTGATGATCGCATTGAACGCCGTCGCCAGCTGCAAAGGCGTGAGCGCGAAGCCCTGCCCGATCGCGACGTTGGCGGGTGTGATGCCGTACCATCTGTCAGCCGTGGGCAACAGTCCGGGCTCTTCACCGTTGAGGCGGATGCCTGTGCGCTTGCCGATGCCCCACGAGCGCATTTCCATGTACGTCGTGACCGGCGGCATCCTCATGCCGATGTGGGCCATGCCGACGTTCGACGATTTGATCAGGATCTGGCTCACGTTCATGATGCCGTTGTCCCTGGGGTGCGAGTCACGGATCACGCCGTCAGCGACCTTGAGATAGGCGGGACAGCGGAACGAATCGCCCTGGCGCAGACGTCCCTGCTCCAGCGCCATCGCCACCATGACCGGCTTGAACGTCGATCCGGGTTCGTAGACCCGGTTGACGGCGTTGTTGCTGAGCGCCTTGAGGTTGCTGAAAGTGGCGCGGTTGTTGGAATCGAACGTCGGATAGCTGGCCATCGCCTTGACCGCGCCCGTTTTCGTTTCCAGACAAACGGCTGCGGCCCAGGGAACTTTGTATTCGGCCGCCTGCGCGCCCAAAAAACGCTCCAGCGCGTACTGGATGTCAGAGTCGATCGTCAGGTACAGGCCCTGCTCGAGTCCCTGCTCCTGAGCAGCCGGCGTCCTGTCGGCGGATTCGCCGCCGATCTCGGCGCTTGACGAAGCGCCGCGGTAGGTGATGTGCAGTTTTTCAGGCACGACGAGCGCGCCGTTCCACGTCAGCTCGACGCCGGCCAGTCCCCAGCCGTCCTGATCGCAATAACCGAGGATGTGCGACAGCTGGCTGCCTTTGGGATAGATGCGCTTGCGCTCCTCGCGGATGTAAAAGCCCTTACCGCACGTCCGTACGATCTCTTCCGCTTCTTCGCGCTCCATATAGCGCTTCACCCAGTAGAAGCGGCGGTCAAGTTTTTTGCGTATGGCGTCCGTTTTCTGCTTGCCGATGAACTTCGCCATCTTGTCAAGGCTTTTCGGATCGAAGTTTTCCACGCCCGGATCAAGAAAAACGCTGTACGTCGTCACAGAAAGCGCCAGCGGCTCGCCGTTGCTGTCGTAGATACTGCCGCGGTCCATCGCCATGCGTTCGCTCTGGTGATACTGCTTGGAAAGCTGCGACGCGGCACGCGGATCAGGGAAAAGATGGACCTGAATGAGAAAGGCCAGATACACGCCCATCGCGACGAAGACGAGATACCATTGTGCTTTTCGATACGAATCGGTCTCCGCCTTCCAGTCCGTCATTCAGCGTCCGCTCCTTCCTTCAACTCAGTTTAACTCGTCGATAAGTTTCTAATAGCCTCGCGCGACGTTCGCCAGCGCGGCCTTCATCACGCTGTCCTGACGGACCGAGACGTCGACGCGGAGTGCGCCGGCCAGATGCACCTGGCTCATTCCCAGCTCCGACTGAGCGTATGCGTGGACCGCTTTGGGCGACATCATCGCCGCCACTTCGCGTTCGAGATCACGGCATTCTTTTTCGCACGCCGTCAGCCGTTCCTGCAAAGCGCTGATCCGTTCGTCAAGCGCTGCCGAGTCACCGCGCAGCATCGACAGCAAACCGAGCGACATGATCGCGACGATGAAGAACATCACCAATGCATGACTGAACTTCCAGGAACTTTTCCGCGCTGACCTTACACTTTTCGCCATGGTCCCATCCGCCCTTTCGCCGAATCTGGCAAATCTTTTTTATGAAATCCCCTCAGCCGCGCGCTTCGCGACTTGGGATTGCGTTCGATCTCTTCCTCGCCGGGGACTTCCGCCTTGCGCGGCTCCAAAATCCCCAGCCCCTCTTCGCACCATTCACGAAACTGATATTTCACCAGTTTGTCTTCGAGCGAGTGATACGTGACGATCACCAGCCGCCCGTCCTCACCGAGCAGTTCAAACGCCTCTTTCATTCCCTGCTCGAGCGCGCCCAGTTCATCGTTGACGGCGATCCGCAGCGCCTGAAAGACCTTGCGCGCCGGATGCCCGTTCATCTTCCGCATCGCCGGAGCGGGAATGCCGCGCCGGATCAGCTCAACCAGCTGAAACGTCGTTCTCACCGGAGTTTTTTCGCGCGAGCGGACGATCTCCCCCGCCACGCTCCAGGCGAAGCGCTCTTCGCCGTACTTGCGGAATATTTCCGTCAGTTCCTCCCGCGACAGCGTGTTGACAAGCTCAGCTGCACTCGTTTCCGCCGACTGGTTCATGCGCATGTCCAGCGGTCCGTCCTCGCGGAATGAAAAGCCGCGTTCGCCGTCGGTCAGCTGCATGTTCGACACGCCCAGATCGAGGACGACCGCGTCGGTTTTTTCGATACCGCTTTGCGCGCAGAGCGTTTTCATGGTACGATAATCTCCCGCCAGCGGCGTGAAACGTCCGCCGAAATCCTTCAGGCGTTCCGTCGCGATCTCGCGGGCCTTCGCGTCCCGGTCGATGCCGATCACACGCCAGGCGGGGTTGTTTTTCAAAAACGCTTCGGAGTAGCCGCCCAGGCCCAGCGTGCCATCGACGACAAGCGCATCGTCTTTGAGCGGGAGCGCGGCCAAAACGCGGTCAAGCAGCACAGGCACGTGCTCAAAGCCCATACTTGGCCCCCACCTCCTCCGAATATGCGTCAAAGTTCTCCAGATTCTCGTCGTTGTAGGCCGACCAGCTCTCGCTGTTCCAGATCTCGAGATGGTCTCCCGCGCCGTTGACGACGACCTGATCGACGAGATTAGCATACTTCCTCAGCTTCTCGGGGATGAGGATACGCCCCTGTCCGTCGACGGGGAGTTCCTCGGCGTTGCCGAGAAGGAAGCGCTTGAACTTCAGCGCCTCGTCGGTGGACGGAAGCGCCTGGATCTTCTCGTAGTACGGCGCCCACTCGTCCATTGGGTAGACGGCAAGGGAACGGTTGCGGCTGACCGTGCAGCAGACGATCTCGCCGATCTTGGAACGGAACTTCGCCGGCATGACGAGCCGTCCTTTGCCGTCTATGCGATTGTTCGAGCTTCCCAAGAGCATGGCCATTTCCCCCACTTTCTACCACTTTCTACCACTGCGAAAGAAATTACCCCTTTTTTCCTCCACCGTCAAGGCTTAAAAATCGCCCTGAAATTGTAATTCCAATAAACGAGGCGTTTGACGCAAACTTTTTGTTTATTATTTTCGTGAAGAAAAATCTGATTGCTATAAAAAAAACTGAGGTACCGACGTTTCGACGATACCTCAGTTTAAATTGTCGCAACATTAAGTTTTTTCGCACTCTGAAACAAAAAGATAATTCTGAAAATTACCCTTTGTCTGCTGAAACTTTTTTCAGATTTTGCAATAAAACGCAGAAAAAGGAGTGGTTCATAAGCCGGGTTCTGTCTTGGATAGTCATTTCTCTAGGACAACGCATTACTGCGCGTCTCAAGCGATCTGTACCCGGAGGTCAGCGGGCAGCCTCATCCCTCCCTATTCGATCTTGCTCCAGACGGGGTTTGCCTGGCACGACGGTCGCCCGTCGTCCGGTGAGCTCTTGCCTCGCCGTTTCACCCTTACCCGGTGCGGAAACCGGGCGGTCTGTTCTCTGTTGCACTTTCCTGTGGCTCGCGCCAACTGGACGTTATCCAGCGTCTTGCCCTGCGGAGCCCGGACTTTCCTCTCCCGCGTTCGCGGCAGCGACTATCAGAACCACTCCAAGCGGGTAGTATAGCACCGTTTGTGCAAAACGTCACGGGGAAGATCTTACACTCCCACAAAAAACACCCAAACACCTAAAAACGCAGGCCATACCGGGAAATGATATGCTCTCCAAAAAGTAGACACACGAAAAAAAACAAATTCGTGAGTTGCTTTTAGGAGGGCATCTTT
>JAEEUD010000170.1 GCA_016286835.1 Pyramidobacter sp.
GGACAGGCAGCACGAGCAGCACCAGCGATTTGGCTGTGGAACCGTCAAGGTTGAGCGCGCCGGCCGCGCCGGTGCTCATCTTCATGCCGAACCACACGAACAGACCGGCCGAGACCACTGCTGAGAGCGCCGCATAGGGGAAACGCGTGCGCACCACGTCGCCCAGCTCCGCCTCCTGCGTCAGCGCCGACGAGATCGTCGTGTCGGAGATGGGCGCAAGGTTGTCGCCGAAGATCGCGCCGCTGATGATGGCACCGCACATCAGCCCCACGTCCACGTTCAGGCTGGCCGCCAGAGGCACCAGCACGGGCGCGACCGCTGCCACCGAGCCGGTGGACGTGCCGCATGAGGTGGAGATGAGCATGCAGACGACAAAAGCGATCAGCGGCAGAAAGCCCGTGTTCAGCCCCGCCTTGGTGACCGCCCAGATCAGTGCGCTGATGATGCCGCTCTGACGCATCAGCTGAGCGAGCACGCCCGCCAGGATGTAGGCCATCAGGATCGTGCCCAGCATGGGATTGGTCAGTCCCTTGAGCGTGATGCCGCCGTAATGCTTCTTGTCCTTGCAGAGGAAAAAGCCCAGCGCGAGGCACGCGAACGCGATGAGCACCACGCGGTTCAGGCCGCCCGTGTGTGTCGCCGTGCTGATGATCATCAGCGTGATCATGGCCAGCATGGGCAGCCAGGGCCCGAGCGTGCCGCCGTAGAATCCGACATTCTGTTTGTTCTGTTCCATTGAGAGTTCCCCTTTCCTTTTATTTATACAGGGCCAGGATCGCTTCTTTGATCCTGTTTGCCGCCGTCTCCAGCTCATCGGTCGCGTTGGCGAACGAGAAGCGCATCGAGGGCACGTCGTACTCGCCGTAAGCCGTGCCGGGCATTCCCACCACGCGGGCCTTTTCGAGCAGGTATTCGCAGATCGCCGCCGAATCCATGCCCTTGACGTCGTAATGCACCCAGGCGTAGAACGCGCCTTCCGGAAGCGTGCAGTGCACGCCGGGAATGGAGTTGAGGATGCCGACGAACATGTTCCGGCGCTGCTCGTAGATCGCGCGCATGTCCTCGATCTCGCGCTGGCACTTGAACGCCTCGACAGCTCCGCGCTGCATGAAGCCGCTCATGCAGCTGAGGCTGTGCTGATACAGCTTGTACGCCGCCTGAAAGACCTCTTTGCAGCAGGCCAGATACCCCATGCGCCAGCCCGTCATGGCCACGCTCTTGGAAAAACCGTTCACGGTGACGACGCGCTCTGCCACTGCGGGGCGCGCGCCCATGCTGAGGCTCTGTTTGCCGTCGTAGACGATCCGCTCGTACACTTCGTCCGAGAGCAGATACACGCCGGGGTGCCGGAGCAGGAACGCCTCCAGGACGTCGGCTTCGTCTTCGTGCAGGATGCGTCCGGTAGGATTGTTCGGATAGTTGACGATCAGCAGGCGCGTTTTATCGGTGACGGCCGCTTCCAGTGCCGCTTCGGTGATGCGGTAGTCGTTGCGGTTGTCCAGCTTGACATGGACGGGAACGCCGCCGGCCGCCTGGATGATCGGCTCGTACGACACCCAGGCCGGATCGAGGATGATCGCTTCGTCGCCCTCGTTGAGGATCGCGTGGACGGCCAGATAGATCGCGTTTTTTCCGCCAGGCGTCACGAGGATGCAGTTTTCGTCGCAGATGATGCCGTTTTCTTCGCGCAGCTTCTTCGCGATCCCCTTGCGCAGTTCGGGGATCCCCGGTCCAACGACGTAGTGCGTATCGCCTTCGGTGAGGGCCCGCATGGCTGCCATCGAAATGCGGTCGGGCGTGGCAAAGTCCGGCTCGCCGCCCGCCAGACCGATCACGCCCGGATCGGTCTTCTGCATCTCTTTGGCCCGGGTCATGAAGACCAGCGAAGCCGAAGGTTTCATCTGACTGAGTTTCTCGTTCATATGGAATTCATCCTTTCATTGATGAAATACTTCTGACGATTTCATCATATCAGACACTTAAACATTGATAAAACGAAAAATACAGATGATAATAATCGACATCTTAAATATTTATTTTGCCGTCGCTTTTGCGAAATACTTTCATGCCCGTAACGAATGAGTCATGCCGGCCGGGAAATGGTGCCGTTTCCTTTCGATGTAAAAATATCGCAGACGGCACTTGCATTTTCGCAAAATCGTGCTAGAATACCCCCTTGTGCCGAAAAGGCATAAGGCCGCCGCACCTTTTCCGAGCGCCCTCAGGCGGGGCGTTCTCTTCCGCTTCGCGGCACATCACACGCGCCTGTACGAGAAACAGGAAGCAGAATTTTGGAGGAAACACATGTCTTACAGCGAAAAACTCAAAAAAGCGTCTCAGTACTGCGAGCACAACAAGGGCTACCGCGTCGTTGCCGACCGTCTTGCCCACACGCTGCTGCTCGTCAAGGACGGCACTTCGACCGTGAAGACCGCCGTTCTCGGCTAAAAAAGCCGCACTCCCGTTTTTCCCGCGAGGGAAAACGACGCGAAAATTCAAGGCCCGCGAATTCCGATCCGTTCGGAGTTTCGCGGGCCTTTTTGTTTGTACGAATTGAGCCGCGCGGTTCGTTTCACATGAAACAATTCGCGCGGCCCTTTATTTTCTACGTTATTGAGCAGAGAGTTTATCCCTCGTTTGCCTCATCCAGCGCACAGAGATAGCGGTCGATCGCCTCGGCTGCGCGCTTGGCGCCTTCGACGGCGTGGACGACGGTCTTTGCGCCTGTGATCACGTCGCCTGCACCGAACACGCCGGGGCGCGTGGTCATGTAATTTTCGTCCACGGCGAGCAGCCCGTTTTCCGTCAGCTCAAGGCCGTCGGTGGTGTGGACAAGTTTGTGGCGCGGCACCTGGCTGACGGCGATGACGGTGGCGTCGGCACGCACCTGCACGAGTTTTTCCTCGTAGCCGACGATCGCGCCGGATTCGTCGCGGATGGCTCGCTTGAACAGCGGGCCGGTCTCGTTGATGGCCTGGATCTGCATCCCCGTTTCCAGCTCGGCGCCGTCGAGCTGCGCGTAGCTGACTTCGTTGGCGCTGGCGGCGACGCGGTCGGCCTTGGCGTACATCGTCACGTGGCGCGCGCCGTAGCGCAGCGCTGTGCGGGCCACGTCCATGGCCGCGTTGCCGGCGCCGATCACGGCCACGGTCTCGCCCAGATGGATGCCTTTGGGGTTGGCCAGATAGTTGAGCGAGAAGTAGACATTGCCCAGGCTCTCGCCCTGCACGCCGAGGCGGCGCGGCTTTTCCGCGCCCGTGCCGATGAACACGGCGGAGTAGCCGTCGCGCATGAGGTCGTCGATCATGATCACCGAGCCGATCGTAGTGTTCAGCCGCAGCTGGATGTCCATCGCTTCCAGCTTTTCGCGGTAGCGCTCGAGATAGCTCTTGTTCAGGCGAAACTCGGGAATGCCGTACTGCAAAATGCCGCCGATCTTGCTGTGCCACTCAAAGATCGTCACGCGGTAACCGCGGCGCGCCAGCTCGATCGCAGCCGTGATCCCGGCCGGGCCGGCACCGATGACGGCGACTTTGTGCAGGCGCACGGAAGTACGGCGCTCGACCGTCATGCGGTCGAGGTACATGTCGGAGATGTAGCTTTCGATGCTGGAAAAGTGCACGGGCGTGTCTTTCTTGCCGCGAATGCAGTGGCCGGCGCACTGCTTCTCGTGATCGCAGATCAGCGCGCAGACGGCGGACAGCGGGTTGTTCTCAAAGAGGATCTTTCCCGCTTCCATCAGGCGGTTCTGTTTGAACAGCTGGATGATCTGCGGAATGGGCGTATGCACGGGGCAGCCTTGCTGACACATGGGATTTTTGCAGTTGTAGCAGCGGTTCGCCTCGGAGATGATGTGCAAGGGCATGGGACGCGCCTCCTGTCAGTCGATGAAAATGCGAATATTTGTCATTCGTGTAATTTTATTGTAGCGAGCTTCGCGCCGGATGTCAAAAAAGAGAATCGCGTCACATGCCGCTTGCCAAATCGAACCCCGACGTTCACAATAGTGCCGGAAAAGGAGCTGAACGGACATGACCAACGACGACAGCGTCACGACATTGACGGAAGCGGTGCGCGCGTTCTGCGCCGAGCGCGACTGGGACCGGTTCCATACCCCCAAGGAACTGGCGATCGGCATTTCGACGGAGGCAAACGAGCTGCTCGAGATCTTCCGCTTCATGACGGAAGAGCAGCAGGCAGAACTGCTGGCGGGCGCCAGGACGCGCGAACACATCGAGGACGAATTGGCCGACACGCTGTTTTTCGTGCTGCGCTTCGCGCAGATGAACGGCATCGACCTTGGCCGCGCGCTGGAATGCAAGATCGCCAAAAACGCAAAGAAATATCCGGTGGAGACGAGCTGGGGAGATAATCACAAACGATAAGTGTGCATCGAAATAAGGAACGCGTCGTTGCGAAATAAAAGTCAACAGTAGGCAGTCATTGTTATAGTGTCACGCCAGTTCCGCGTGCAGCAGCGCTTCTACCTCCGCCAGCCTTTCCGGGCTGACC
>JAEEUD010000005.1 GCA_016286835.1 Pyramidobacter sp.
AGCATTCAATCAGGAGTACCTGAAATACACCTCGCAGGTCGCCAGGACCTGTCAGGACAGAGACCTTTCGGACGACTGCATGGTCATCGGCACGTCGGCGATCGTCGATACGGAGATCGACGGCGCCGTCGGCATGAACAGCGGCATCTTCAACAATCCCTTCCTAATCTGGGGCCGGTACAGAAAAAGGCTGTTCAGGTATTTCCTCCCCGTCTCCTTCCAGTTCCATCACACACAGATGGACGGCGCGCACGCAGGACGCTTTCTGGCAAACCTGCAAAAGGAGATCGACAGTCTGGAATAATGCATGACCGTCGCGTCGGAGACGATACGCTTTCGTCTTCGACGCTTTTTTCGTCCGCACCACCCAATCCGTCTTCCGCTTTCATAATTGTATGAGCGTCACGTCGTCTTTTCGTCAAGATTCGTCAGCACCCGTGTATACATTATACTTTCGTTTTCTTGATTGACAAACTTCGCATGGGCGAGTATGATTTTTTCAGATTAAGGATTTTTGTATTTCATTTATAGAAAAGGGGTCGTTGGTGATGGGTTTTAAACTTGGTTACATCGGCTTTGGCGAAGCTGCCTACAACATGGGCAAAGGTCTGAAAAAGGAAGGCTTTGAGGACATCCTCGCGTTTGACGTGGCGCTCAACATGGGCGGTCCTGCGAAAGACGTGTTCCTTCACCGCGCCGAAGATGCCGGCGTGAAGGTCGCGAACAGCGCTCAGGAAGTCGTCGAAAGCTGCGAAGTCGTCGTCCTCTGCGTACCGGCGAAATTCACTGCTTCCACGGCCGACGGCCTTCTGCCTTTTGCCAAGCCCGGCCAGCTTTTCGTCGATACGACGACGGCGCTGCCCCACATCAAAGAGGCCGAAGCGGCCAAGTTCGCCGAAAAGGGCGCGAAGTACGTTGACTCGGCCATGCTCGGCTCGCTCGTCGTGTCCGCTCACAAGGTGCCCATGCTGGCTTCCGGCGACGGTGCCGAGGAGTGGAAGGAGCGCATGACGCCCTACGCGATGAAAATCAGCCTCGTCGGCCCCGGCAGCAAGCCCGGCGCAGCGAGCCGCATCAAGCTGGCGCGCAGCGTTTTCATGAAGGGCATCGAGGCGCTGATCGTCGAGACGTTCCTGTTCGCCCGCAAGATGGGCATCGAGGAGAACATCCTTGCATCGGTCACCAACTCGATGGACAAAGAGTCGTTCAAGGAAATGGCTGCCCGCATGGCCGGTGCCGACCTGGTGCACTCCGAGCGCCGCGCGTTTGAAGTGGGCGAGGCGATGGAGCTGATGCACGAAGTAGGCATCGAGCCGCTGATCGCCGCCGGTGCGAAGAAGCGCCTTGAGAAGAGCGCCTCGCTGGGCATGAACAAGGAACTCGGCGGCAAGGCTCCCAAGACCTTTGAAGAAGTGTTCGCCGTCTGGGAGAAGAAGAACTACAATTAGTTTTACGGCTTCAACGGGCCGTTCATGAGAGCGTCCCGATCTGCACCACATTCCCCGTTTCTTTTAAGAAAGGAAGATGTGTTCAATGAAAGCTACCCGTATGTTTGCGTTCCTGGCTGCCGCGGCTCTTTGCCTTACGCCCGTCGCGGCTCTCGCGGCCGACTACCCCACCAAGCCCGTGAAGATCATCGTCCCCTTCGCGGCCGGCGGCGCGGCTGACATCACCACCCGTCTTGCCGCCAAGATCGCCGAGAAGTACCTTGGCCAGCCGATCGCGGTCGAGAACCGCCCCGGCGGCGGCGGCGCAACTGGTTATGGCGAAGTCGCCCGTTCGCGTCCTGACGGCTACACGCTCAGCGAGGTCGGCCCCTCGGTCGTCATCGCCCCGCTGACGAGAAAGACACCTTTCGCGACCGAGTCGTTCATCCCCGTCGTCAACATGGTCTACGAGCCCGAGACGGTCGCCTGCCTGAGCAAGCGCTTCAAGACCTGGGAAGAGCTGGTCGAGTACAGCAAGGCCAACCCCGGCGCTGTCAAGGTGAGTGTTTCCGGCGCTATGGCCAGCGACCATCTGGCCATGCTCCGTCTGATGAAAAAGACCGGCCTGCAGTGGGTGGTCGTGCCCACCAACGGCAGCTCGCAGGCGATGACCTCGATGCTTGGCGGCCACGTCGATCTGACGACCGTTTCTCCTTCCGAGCTTTCCGAGCAGGTCCGCAGCGGTGAAGTTAACTACCTGCTGACGCTGGCGGCGAAGAAACTGACTGAGTTCCCCAATGTTCCCACCGCTAATGAAAAGGGCATCGACCTCGTCGATGGTCCGTGGCGCGGCATCGTCGCTCCGAAGGGCACGCCTGAAGAGATCATTGCCCGCATCGAGTACACCTTCCTGAAGGCCTTCAACGATCCTGAGTTCGTCGAGGCCTACACCAAGGCCGGCCTGCCGCCCGACATGTGGATGAACCGCAAGGATTTCACCGAGATGTTCGAGCAGCAGAAGAAAGATATCGCTGCAGTCGTCTCTGAGGTCGACGTGAAAGGCAAGAAGTAACCAGCCAATTCAGGCGCACGTTTTACCGTAGCAACAAAACGAGGGTTCCAGCACATTCCCGCCGGGACCCTCATTTTTCTCATGACTAGGGAGGAACCATTCGTGTACATCGTCAAAATGCTCTTCCTCGAAGTGATTTTCGTCGTCTTCTTCCTGTGGAGGTCGCTGCTCGAGCCGGAAGAGGTGCGCGCCTATCCCCAATCACTGCTCGTGCTGATGGGGCTGTGCGCACTGGTCTCGATCTGGTACGCCTGGAAGCTGCGCAAGTCCACGCAGGCTCCGACTGACGAGATCCGCTTCAACAAGTATTTCTCGATCGGGCTGTTCTTCTGCTATCTGCTGTCGTTCCACTGGCTCGGCTTCCTGATCGCCACCGGTCTGTTCTACTTTATCTGGATGGCCGTCATCGACCGCCGCGTCAAGGTGTCGCATTTCATCATCTCGATCGTCTTCGCGGGGCTGCTCTACTACGTCTTCCATGACGTGCTCGGCGTGCTTCTGCCGGCCGGCCTGCTCGAAGGCGTGCTGGCCTAGAAAGGAGAGAGGCGTATGTTAGACTGGATGGAAGCTCTCAAACTGGCGCTTGTTCCCAGCGTCCTCGTCTCCAACTTCATCGGCACGGCTGTCGGCATCATCGTCGGCGCGCTTCCCGGACTGACTTCCACGATGGGCGTGGCGCTTGCCGTCCCGCTCACCTACGGCATGGCGCCGGCTTCGGGATTCGCCATGCTCTGCGGCATTTACTGCGGTTCCGTCTATGGCGGCGCGATCACGGCGATCCTCATCAACACGCCGGGAACACCCGCCGGCGCGGCGACGACTCTGGACGGCTATCCGATGGCCCAGAAGGGCCGCGCCGTCGAAGCGCTCGGCATCGCGACGATCAGCTCGTTCATCGGCGGTCTCTTCTCGGTCGTCGTGCTCAGTTTCTGCGCCCCGGCCCTGGCCAAGGTAGCGCTGTCGTTCGGACCGGCTGAGTACTTCGCGGTCATGGTGTTCGGCATCACGATCATCTCCTCGATCTCCGGCAAGTCGATGTCGCGCGGTCTGTTCGCGGGACTTCTGGGCATGTTCCTCGGCTGCATCGGCACCGACCCGCTCACGGGCTATCCCAGATTCGCCGACGGCATTCCCGGACTGTACGGCGGCATCGAGATCGTGCCCTGCCTGATCGGTCTGTTCTCGTTCCCGCAGGCCATTGACATGATCGTCAAGAAGGCGAAGGAATCTCACATGAACGCGCTCTCCGGCAAGGTGCCGGCGATCAGCGAGTTCGTCAAGAGATGGATCAACCTGCTGCGTTCGGCCGTGATCGGTACGTTCGTCGGCATCCTGCCCGGCGCGGGCACGAGCATCGCGACGTTCCTCGCTTACAACGAAGCAATGAGATTCTCGAAGCACAAGGAACAGTTCGGCACGGGCTGCATGGACGGCATCGTCGCCACGGAAACATCGAACAACGCGGTCGTCGGCGGCTCGCTGGTACCGCTGCTGACGCTGGGCATCCCCGGCAACGCGGTTTCGGCCATCTTCCTTGGAGCGCTCACGATCCAGGGGCTCAAGCCCGGTCCGTTCCTGTTCCAGGAACAGGCTCCGCTGATCTACTCGCTGTTCCTCAGCCTCGGCATCGCGCACCTGTTCTTCCTGATCATCGGCCTCGGCGGCGTGCGCATCTTCCCGCGCATCCTGAAGATCTCGCCGACGATCCTTTCCGGCGGCATCCTCATCCTCGGCACGGTCGGTTCGTTCGCGCTGCGCAATGAGCCGTTCGACATCTGGGTCGTGCTGGCGTTCGGTCTTCTCGGCTACTTCCTGAAGATGATCAAGACGCCCACCGCGCCCGTCGTGCTCGGTTTCATCCTCGGACCGATGATCGAGGCCAACTTTGAGCAGGCGATGCTGGTCGGCGACGGCAAGTGGAGCTTCTTCTTCGCCAAGCCGATCTCGGCCGTGTTCATCGTCCTCGCTGTGATCTCGTTCGTGACGCCGTTCATCCTTCGCCTGCGCAAGACTCGCAACGCCGCGGCTCTGGCCGAAGAGGCGAACGCGAACGAAGAGGAAGAGCTGTAAGCTGTCTCTCGGATCTACCGCCGCATTGCGGCGTGCATCACACTTTTAACGCAAGGGGTTTTTAGTAATGAGTCAAATGACTGTCGCTCTGATCATCCTCGCTGTGATGATCGTCCTGTTCATCTGGGAGCCGTGGCCCATCATGGTCACCGCTATCGGTGCTTCGATCGCCTACGCCTATGCGGGGATCATCCCCATCAAGGAGATCTTCGCCGGCTACAACAGCAACACGATCGTGCTGCTGGCCGGCATGATGATCGTCGGTTCGTCGCTGTTCCACACGGGCATCACCGACATCATCGGCGAGAAGATGGTCAAGATCACCGGCAAGAGCGAGCGCAACATCGTCCTCGCCACGCTGATCGTTTCCTGCGCTCTGTCGTCCATCTGCTCCAACATCGGCGTTATGACCGCCATGGCCCCGCTCGTCACGGCCATGTGCCTGTCGGCCGGCTGCGGCGCTTCCCGCACGCTGATGGCGCTGCTCTTCGGCGCTCAGTTCGGCGGCTTCGTGACGCTGGTCGGCGTCGGCAGCAACGCTTCTGCCGCCAACCTGATGGCCAAGCTCGGCCTTGAGCCTTTCGGCTTCTTCGGCATCACGCCCTTCGGCGTCGGCATCTGCGTCATCGGTTCGCTGTACTTCACGTTCGTCGGCATGAAGTTCATCCCTGACACGGGCTACATCCCCGAGTTCGCCAAGGTCGTGAAGAAGCCCTTCGACAAGACGAAGGCCACGATCGCCTGCCTGACGATGGCCGCCGTGCTCGTCGTCATCGCGATGAGCCCAAAGAACATGCCCATGCACGTCGCCGCCGTCATCGGCTCGCTCGTCATCATGGGCACGAAGTGCATGACGATCAAGGAGTCGATGGCCGCCATCGACTGGAACTGCATGATCCTCGTCGGCTCGTTGACGGCCATCTCCGCCGGCTTCAAGAACAGCGGCGCGGGCGATGCCGTGGCCAAGCTGATCCTTCAGGTGCTGGGCGACAATCCCTCGCCGTTCATGATCACGACGGTCATCTTCTTCGCCTCGGCGATCCTGACGCAGTTCATGTCGAACATCCCCACGATCATGCTGTTCATGCCCATCGGCGTGTCGATCGCCAAGGCCATCAACGTCAGCCCCTACCCCATCTGCATGATCATCACGCTGGCCGGCGCCGCTTCGTATGCCACGCCGTTCGCCGCGCCCCAGAATATGATGACGGTCGGCTGGACGCAGTACAAGTTCATGGACTACATCAAAGTCGGTCTGCCGATGCTGTTCCTCACCTACCTGGTCATCATCGCCGTGATCCCCTTCTATCTGCCCTACTAAGTCTGATTGACCATTCGCGCCGGATCGTTTTCGCACCTTCCGGCGCGTTTTTTCTTATCAGGAGGTCCATACCATGTTAGAACTTCTTCGCGGCGCATACGAGATGCATATCCATACGGCCCCCGACGTGGGGCCGCGCAAGTGCTCCGATCTGGAGCTGGCCCGCCGCTTTCAGGCCGCCGGTCTGGCCGGCGCGCTGATCAAATGCCACTATGCCGATACCGCGCCCCGTGCAGCCCTGCTCAATGAGCAGTTCACCGGGCTGCGTTTTTACGGCGGCGTGACGCTGAACAACTCGCAGGGCGCACTCAATCCCGCCGCGGTCGAGTCGTGCGGCAAGATGGGCGGCCGCGTCGTCTGGTTCCCGACGATGGACGCGCTCGCTTACAGGCAGTTCCATCGCCGCAGCAAGCCCGAAACGCCCGTCGCCGACGGCATCGCCGTGTGCGATGAAAACGGCGCGCTCCGTCCCGAAGCGGCTGCCGTGATCGCCATGGCAAAAAAATACGGCCTCATCGTCGCGACCGGGCATATCAGCGCAACAGAGGGTCTGGCTGTCGTGCATGAGTGCGCAAAGGCCGGCGTGCAGTCGCTCGTCACTCATGCCGACAACCCCGCCGACTTCTACACGACGGAGCAGCAGAAGGAAGCCGTCTCGCTCGGCGCGATGATCGAGCACTGCTATTTCACGACGTATTACGACCGCACGCCTGCAGCTGCGGTCGCCGAGCAGATCCGCGCCGTCGGCACGGAACACGTGATCCTCTCCACCGACTTCGGCCAGCCCAAGTCTCCGTATTCCGACGAAGGGCTGGAGATGTACGCGCGCGTGATGGCTGAACAGGGCTTTTCCGACGAAGAACTGGCGATGATGTTCCGCCTCAACCCCGAAAAGCTGCTGGCCCGCTCATAACGAACCATACGGAAAGCTCTGCCATGGGCTTTCCGTTTTTTCTTTATATACGCGGAAAAAGTTTTTCCACAGCCCTTTCTTTAGTTTCGCGTCCATGTTATAATTTAGACGTTGATTTTATGATATTTCGCCCGCCGCCAAACGGGCGCGGATTTGCACAATCCAACAGGGAGGCATGACACATGGACGAAAACAAGAACACGCTCGAATTCAGAACCGATACGGGAGAGTCGCCGGCAAAGGGACCGCGTCCCGATACGCTGAAGATCGTACGCGAGATGCAGCGTCGCGAGGCGCTGGCCAGCGCCGTGTACAAGTTCCTGGCGCGCAAGGTGAACGGCCGCGGCGGCGAGATGCTGATGCGCGTGGCGGGCGAGAAAAACGCCAACGCCGAAACGCTCTCGCGCTGGACTGACAAAAGCGCCCGGGCCCCGTTGCTGAAAGTGTGGGGCTGGCGCCTGATCTCGCTCATCTTCGGCAGCTCGTTCGTGATCAGCCGTCTGGAGGCCGGCGAGGCCGAGGCTCGCCCCTATTTCAGCGCCACCGCCGACGAAGTTCCCGAAGCGGCGATGATCTCCGAAAGCGGCGAACGCCACCGCATCCAGCTGCGCGAGATCCTCAACCAGGAAGGCCTGCGCGGCATCGGCTCGATCGTTACCGGGCTGTACAGCGCTGTGCTGCTGATACTCGCTTCGCTCTCCGGATTCATCACCGTCCTGAACGACAAGCGCGCCGTAGCTGTCGCCGGATTCTGCACCGGTGTCGCAGCCGTGCTGGCCGCCGCCGTCACCGGTTACGCTTCGCAGAAGGCCGCCACGGGACGTCAGCGTCC
Organism: Pyramidobacter sp.; assembly: GCA_016286835.1. Classification (GTDB taxonomy): domain Bacteria; phylum Synergistota; class Synergistia; order Synergistales; family Dethiosulfovibrionaceae; genus Pyramidobacter. The sequence continues at coordinate 7,636 of JAEEUD010000005.1, forward strand.
TGCCGGCGCCGCGTTCAGTGCGCTCGTGCTCGGCATTGCCGTCGCCGCGCTGCTCGTTTCGCCGTTCTTCTGCGCCGGCGGTGCCTGGGGCTCGCTGGCGTTCAGCCTCGCAGGCGCGGCTGCCGTGCTGGCGCTGCTGGCGTTCTTTGCCTCCGTCGTGCGGCAGGAGACGTATTTCGTCGTCTTCCTCGAGATGCTGCTGATGACCGTCGGCGTCATGCTGTTGTCGATGCTGGTCGTGTGGATCGCGAAAGCCTGGTTCGGCCTAAATGGGTAACGCGCTCAACTTTGAAAACGCGGCGTTCGTCTTTCAGGCCGGTTCCGTGCTGCTTTATCGCGGCCGCCTGCCGTCGGCCGATGAGGCTGCCGGACTGCCCTTGAGAGATTCCGGCTCGTTCGGATCGCTGGAACCGCATGGATGCTCGTGGGCGAGCGTGTCTCGCGACGCCGTTTTGCCCGACGGATGGGAGAGCTGCGACCGCCGCGCTTTCGGCGAACGTTTCGGCATGGAAGCGTTCAAAGCCATGTCCGCGGCCTGGGGACTGATGGACTGGAAATCGCAGTCGCGCTACTGCGGCCGCTGCGGCACGAAGATGGAACAGTCGCCCACCGATGAACGCGCGATGAAATGCCCCAAGTGCGGCCACATGCTCTTCCCCGTCATCTGCCCGGCCATGATCGTGGCCGTGGAGCGCGACGGCAAGCTGCTGCTGGCCGTCAACAAGATGAACAAAACAGGACGATACAGCGTCCTGGCAGGATTTCTTGAGGTCGGCGAGTCGATCGAAGACGCCGTTGTGCGTGAAGTGCGCGAAGAAGTGGGCGTCGAAGTCGACCGTAGCAGCATCGAATACCTGTACAGTCAGTACTGGCCTTTTCCCCGTTCGCTCATGCTGGCCTGCCGCGCCAAATGGAAAAGCGGCGAACTCTCGCCCGACGGCACGGAGATCGAAAAAGCCGGCTGGTTCGCTCCCGAGGAAGTCCCGCCGAACATTCCCGGCACGGTCACCGTCGCCGGCTGGCTGATCCGCGATTTTCTCAAGCGTCACGGTATTGAGCGCCCTTAAAGTCAAAACAAAAAACGCGTCGTCAGAGCAATCCGACGACGCGTTTTTTAATTGCTAATTAACAATTATGAATTATTCATTCATCGTCTCTTCGGCGCACGTCGGCGAGCAGTTCCTCGGCTTCCTTATCCATCGCGGCGATCACGTCAGCATCAAGCCGCTTGGCCGCCGCCCGTTTCAGGGTCTGGCCGTCGCCGGCGGTCAAAAAGACCTCGTCGCGGTCAAAGAAGTACTCGCCGAGAACGTCCTCGGCCACGCGCATCCACTTGTAGGCCTGCTCCCAGCTTTGCTCCACGCCTTCGCCGCGGGCATAGCGCACGGCCGTCTCGTAGGCCGCTTCGCCGTGTCCCTGATAGGCCGCCGCTTCAAACAGCTCGGCAGCCGAGTTCAGATCTTTTTCCGCGCCGCGGCCGTCGCGCAGCATCATCGCCGCGCCATACTGCCCGGTATACGATCCCTGATCGGCCGCCGCTGTGTACCATTTGAACGCTTCTTTCAGATCGTCCGCGGTCACGCCCTGACGCTCCTGTCCTTCGCCAAGGTCGCCCTCGAGGCAGCGTGCCAGCTCTTCCATCGCGGGTACGTGATCCTGTTCGGCTGCTTTGCGGTACCAGACGATCGCCTCGTTCAGGTCTTCCTTCACTGCCGAGGGCGGCCAGCCGGCATAGGCCTGTCCCAGCTGATACTGCGCCTCGCTGTAACCGGCATTGGCAGCGTCCTGCATCCACGTCATGCCCTCTTTGACGGCGTTTTCGTCGCTGAAATCAAGCCAGAGGATACGGCCGCACAGATACATTGCACGCGGCTGTTTCTCCTGCGCTGGTTCACGCGCCACGACCATGACGGCATTCCAGAAGCCGTTCGCGTCGCCCTTCATGTCGAGTGCTTTCAGCTCCAGACTGCGAGCGCGCACCGCATCGTGATCGGTGTCTTTTCCGCTGGTCAGCTGCACACTGCGCAGCAGGTAGACAGCGGGATTGACGGTGCGCTCGGCGATAAGCTTCTCAAAAACAGGGCCCGACGCGGCATCGTTGCCGGCCAGCCACATCTCGCACGCCTCCTGAAAAACGCCGTCGAGCCGCACAGCTGGAGCGCGTCTGGCTGCAGGGGCGGGCGCCCGCTTTTCAGGCGCTTTGGGCTGGGGAGGCGGCGTCTGCTTCTGCTCCGGCGGCAGATAGGCCTCGTTCATCACGAAATCGCCGTTCATCCAGCCTACAAGGCCGTTTGCCGTACGCACCTTCCACCACGACTCCGCGCCCGTGGCCCAGTTGTCGATGACCGTCACGCGCGCAGGCTTGGAAAGACGCCCCAGTGCTTTCGACTTGGAGGTGTGATCGGCGCGGATATTCACGTTCGTACCCGTGACCACGCCGGTGAACGTCTCAAACTCGTCTTTCTGCGAGGTCTTGTCCTCCTCCTCGCCGCCCTCCGCCGGCACGAGGAACTGCGAGCTCATCCAGCCGACGACGCCTTTTTCAGTTTTTATCTTCGTCCACATCTCTTTGCCGTTATCCCACGCGTCGAGCATCTCGACGACGGCTGGCTTGGAAACGCGTCCAAGGGCACGGGCCTTCGTGGAATGATCGGCGCGGATGTTCACGTTCGTACCCGTCACGAGCAGCTCTGTCTTCGGCTCGTTCTCGGGCGTGTCGATCTCGGCCGGTTCGATGAACTGAGCGCTCATCCAGCCGGTCAGGCCGCTTTTGGCCCTGACCTTGAACCACTCGTCGCTTCCCGATCCCCACGAATCGAGCACCTCGACCTCTGCCGGCTTCGACAGCCGGCCAAGCACGCGCCCCTTCGTCGAGTGCGAAGCGCGCACGTTCACATTCGTCCCCTTCACAAGCCCGGTCGGCCCCGCCAGCGCGCACACGGTGCAGGCCAGACACAGAGCGGCGATCAAAACAAGTTTGCACAGCCGTTTCATCATCGTCGACACCAGTCCCTTCGGAAAGATTCTTTCACACGTTTACGCCATGATGAGGCGTTTTTACATTATAGCAGACCGAAACGGAAACGATTCACCCGAAAAGATGAAACCGCCGGACACTTGTTCTATAGAAAACTCAGGTATGAGTCGTGCATACGTCTGCTCTGCTTTTCATGGACGCAGTTCCGGGATGCTAAAGTTACACTTTTTCATGGCCTTTACGCCGTAATAAAGCACGCGGAGCCTTCAAACACAAACGTTCTGAAGGCTCCGCGTACTTTTTACTGACGTTATAGGCGCTTTTTTCACTTTCCTCCCCGCTCTGCCAAAAACATCTCGATCTCCGGCGCGGTGGTCTCGTAATTCGCAAAGTGGATCGCGTTCAGGCCGCATTTGCGCGCCATAACGACGTTGATGCGGCTGTCGTCCATGAACAGGCACTCGGAAGGAATAAGTCCGTAATCGGAGCAGATGCGCGCGTAGATCGCCGGCTCGGGCTTGCACATCCTGACCTGATACGAGAACACGCCGCCCTCAAGGTGGGGCAGAAAGTCGAGGACGTCCGGACGCTTGTTCATCAGATACTGCGAATAATTCGAGAGGAAAAGCGTGCGGTAGCCGCGCGCCTTTAAGCTCTCGATCCAGGGGATGGCGTAATCGTGGCGGTAGCACGCTTCGCCGCTGCGCTCCACGGCCTCACGGATCTGTGAGGCAAGGTGGGGCGCTTCGCTCTGCGCGCCGGCGATGACCTCCTCGGGCGTCAGCACTTCACGGTCGAGCTCGTTCCACCAGTGCCGCCGCCAGATCGCCCATGTGAGGACTGCCGCCGTCTCCTCGCCGAACAGCCGTTCGACATAGTCCTTCCACGTAAAGCGCATGAGCACGTTGCCGATGTCGAAAATGACCGTCGTGATTTTGTTCATTTTTATGACCTCCCCCTGATTGTTTTACGAAAAAGGCCGGTTCGCAGATTGGGCCGGCCGAAAATTCTATTTGAGGAATCCGTTGATGATCTGCTCTTCGGCTTCCTGCTCGGTCAGGCCCAGCGTCATCAGCTTGATCAGCTGATCGCCGGCGATCTTGCCGATAGCGGCTTCGTGCACGAGCATGGCGTCCACGCAGTTGGCCTCCAGCGAGGGAACGGCGAGGATGCGGCCTTTATCCATGATGATGCTGTCGCACTCGGTGTGTCCGGAGCAGGCGGCGTTGCCGTCGATGCGTGCGTCGAACTTCTGGTACGACGTGTCGCGCGCCACGGAACGCGACACCACGTCAGCGCTCGATCCGTCGCCGTTCAGTTTGACGCGGTAGACGCTCTCGGCCGTCTGGTCGCCGTGGGTCATGAGCCGCTCGCGCACGACGAGGCGCGCACCCGCAGCCAGCTCGGCGTTGGTGGTACGCACGGTGGAATCGACGCCCTTGATCTGAACCATTTCCATCTCGACAGTGCTGTTCTCGTCCTGAAACACCTCGGTGACGGGGTTGAGGATGCGCTTTCCGGAGCCGGTGCCGCTGCCGTAGTGCTTTTCGACGTAACGCACGCGGGAATTTTTGCCTACCCAGAAGCGGTGCACTCCGTCATGCTCGCTGTCCTGGCGGCCGCAGTTGTCGATGCCGCAGCCGGCAACGATGAGCACGTCGCAGTCGTCGCCCACGAAAAAGTCGTTGTAGACGGTCTCTTTCAGCCCGGAAGCGCTGAGCACGACAGGGATATGCACGCTTTCGTTCTTCGTGCCGGGTGCGATACGGATGTCGATGCCGCTGCCGTCTTCCTTCGACGTGATCTCGATGTGAGCGGAGCTGCTGCGGCCGGCCAGTTTGCTGTTGACGCGGAAATTGTACGCGCCTTCGGGCACGTCGTGAAGGTCGGCCACTTCGGCGATGATTCGTTTCTGGATCTCGTCCATCTGAAGCATGGTTCGCGTCCCTCCTTATTCGCCGCGCAGCTTGTCGCACATGTCCACGGCCGACGGAGTGCCGGCCAGCGCAGGAATGATCTCGTCGCGCGTCCCGCGCTTTTCGATCCTGCCGCCGGAGAGCACGATGATCTCGTCAGCGATGTTCAGAATGCGCTCCTGGTGCGAGATGATAATGATCGAGCTGTCCTTGATGTCGTCGCGCATCTTGCGGAAGATGCGGATCAGGTTCTGGAAACTCCACAGGTCGATGCCCGCCTCCGGCTCGTCGAACAGCGACAGCCGCGCGCCGCGCGCCAGTACCGTAGCGATCTCGATGCGCTTGAGTTCGCCGCCGGACAGCGAGGAATTGATCTCGCGGCTGATGTAGTCGCGCGCGCACAGGCCGACCTCCGACAGATACTCGCAGGCCTGGGCAACGGTCAGCTCTTTGCCGACGGCGATCTTGAGCAGGTCGAATACTTCCAAGCCCTTGAAGCGCACGGGCTGCTGAAACGCAAACGCCACGCCCATGCGGGCGCGTTCGGTGATCGATTTGCCGGTGATGTCCACGCCGTCCAGCAGGATGCGCCCCGACGTGGGCTTCTCGATGCCGGCAATGATCCGTGCCAGTGTCGATTTGCCGCTGCCGTTCGGTCCGGTGATGACGACGAACTTTTTGTCTTCCACCGTCAGACTGAGATCGCGGATGATCTCTTTCGTTCTTTTCCCTTCGTCCTCTGCGACGGAGAAGGTGATGTTTTTCAGTTCCAGCATGGGCTGGGTGTCCCCCTTTACGTATCGGCCCCCGCGAAGCGCAGACGCCGTTTTCAGGAACATGTTACCATGTTCTCTCAGGAAATTCCGTTGTTTCCGCAACGCGGTGAAAATCCCCTTTTCCATCCGCGCGCAGTTTATTAATCATATCACACGCGCACGAAAAAGCCAAACGGAAAGCGAGGCCTGCACGCGTTGACAAAAGAGTGCAGGCGCTATTTAATGAAGCCGCGTCCGTCGCGCGGACGCGAAAGGAGCGCGAGTCATGAAACTGTTCCAGTTGCGGTATTTCTGCGAAGCCTGCCGTTTTAAAAACATCACGCGTGCAGCGGCCTCTCTGCACGTCTCGCAGCCGGCCGTGACGATGGCCGTGCAGGCACTGGAGAACGAATTCGGCCTGAAACTGATCGAACGCGGCGAGCGTGGCTTTTCGCTCACCGCCGACGGCGAGTTTTTCTATCGCGAAGCGCAGGCGATCCTCAGCCGAGGCGACGCTCTGACCGAAGCGATGGACGAGCGCCGGCGGCTCGGCGAGGCTTCGCTGCGTTTCGGCTCGACGCCGATGGCCGGCGCGGGCATCACGAAAAATCTGTTTTTCGCGCTTGGCAAGGAGCGTCCGCCGCTTTCCGTCAATCTCCTTGAAGGCGGCCGCGCGCAGCTTCTGCGCCTGCTTGAAGACGATCTGCTCGACTTTGCGCTCATGCCCACCGAAGGACTGCCGGCGGGCGAATGGCGCTCGCTCGACCTCGTAGACTGCGAGATCATCCTCTGCGCGCATTCTTCCTCTCCATGTGCAAAGCTGGAGCGTCTGGACAGCGCGAAGCAGCTGGAAGGCGTGCCGCTGGCGTTTTTCGACGATAAGTTTTATCTCAACGAACTGGTCTTCGATTTCTTCAAAAAAGAGAACGTCGAACCGACCATCGTCTGCCGTTCGGGTCAGATCTTTACCGTCGTCGAGTTCATCAGATCAGGAGCGGCAGCCGCATTCCTCAACCGCGGCGTGGCCGACTTGTGCCCGGATATCGCGCAGATCCCTCTGGCCGAGCCGCTGACGCTGAAGATCGGTTTTGTCTGGAAGGCATCTTGTCCGCGTACGGGCGATCTTGAACGCGAGATCGTCCGCATCGCTGCCTTGCTTCACGATTCTCTGCAGGAGAAGACCATTAATTGATTTTATCGTTCATTTGGAAACAGTATTTTACAGACATCTCTGTGCGGCGCTACAATACAGGCGCACGCGGGGAAAACTCCTTCGCGAGCCATCTCATCTCACCGTCATAAGGAGAATACTGTCATGAACAAATACGTATTTGCGTCTCTTGAAGCCGCCGGACTTACGGCACTCGTCGGTTGCGGACTCATCGTCACCGTGATCTCCCTGCTTATCAATTACGGCGCATAACCCGACACTGGTATTAAGGAGAAAAACATGTTCCTGAAATCGCTTCTGGAGATCACCATGCTTATCTGTTTCGGGGCCGCCTGGCCCATCTCCATCTACAAGTCGTGGACATCGCACAGCAGCAAGGGCAAGTCGCTGCTCTTCCTCGCCGTCATCGTCATCGGCTATGCGGCCGGCATCGGCAAGTGCCTGCTCGCAGGCTCGCACTGGAGCGTGCTCGCGCTCTACGTCGTGAACGTCTGCATGGTCTGCGCCGACATGGCGCTTTACTTCCGCAACAGCGCCTGCGAACACGCTGCCGCCGCGTAAACAAAACCGTTCATCCGTCCTCTGCCATTCTGTCCGAAAAGGAGCACGTGATCCATGAAACTCTTTCAGCTGCATTATTTCTGTACCGCCTGCCTGTACAGGAACATCACGCGTGCAGCCGAGGCGCTGCACGTCTCGCAGCCTTCGGTGTCACTCGCCATCCAGGCGCTGGAAAGCGAATTCGACGTGCCCCTGCTCGATCGCGAAGCGCGCGGCTTCGTTCTGACGCCTGACGGCGAATATCTTTATCGTGAAGGTCAGGCACTTTTGAAGCGCAGCAACGCGATCACTGACATGATGGCTGAACGCAAGCGCCTCGGCGCAGCCGTGATGCGTTTTGGCGCCACGCCCATGGCCGGTGCCGGCATCACGCAGAAACTCTACCGCACGCTCGGCGGCGACGGCGGCTCGCTCAGCGTCCACCTCGTCGAAGGCGGACGTCCGCGTCTGCTCCGCATGATCGACGAAGACCTGCTCGACTTCGCGCTCATGCCCGTCAACTGCCTTTCGCCGGAAAAATACGGCGTGTTCGAGCTTTCCCGCAAGGAAGTCGTCCTCTGCGTGAGCGCCGCCAGCCCCATTGCAAAACTGAAGCGCCTCGAAAGCCCCGCGCAGTTGGCGGACGTACCGCTGGCACTGTTCGATGACAAGTACTTTTTCACATCGCTCGTGCTCGACTACTTCAAGCGCTTCGGTCAATCGCCGCGGATCGTCTGTTATGCCGAACAGATCTACACCGTGCTCGACTTCGTCCTATCGGGCGCGGCAGCCGCGTTCCTCTGTCGACCTCTGAACGCCGGGCGCCCCGACGTCGTCGAGATCCCTCTCGCCGAGCCCATGGCGCTGCAGACCGGCTTCGTCTGGAAGAAATCCTCACCCCGCATCGCCGAGCTGGAACGGGAGATCGAGCGCCTTGCCGGCGAACTGAAAGCCAAGAAATAAGCAAAACTTATTCCGTATCAGAAATCGGTATTTTACAGACTCGGCGTCCGGGGATAGAATGAACGCAAAGAGCCGGGACGCACAAACGATCCCGGTCCGACGCCGTGCTTTTCAAGGGCATGGCCAGCGCGCCTCTCCCACCGCGTCTTTCCCCTCGCAGACGCGGCGCGCGCGATCAATCGATAAGCGGCGTTTATGTCTTTGCATAAACGCCGCTGTTCTTTTAGCAGAGCGGCGTTCGTCTTCAGCAAAACGCCGTCCGGAAAACTTTACGACATTTTCCGATTAAATTTGAAAGAGGACTTCACGTCTTTTTAAATTTCCTGTTATAATAGCCCCGTGCACCAAAAAACAACTCCCAGGGAGGACAAAGATATGCCTGAAGTTTCAATTTACTCAATCGCGCTTGAGCGCCACGCCGAGACCGTCGGCAAGTTCGCTATGGTATCCAAGATGCCCGTCACGAACATGCAGGAACTGGCCATCGCCTACACCCCCGGCGTCGCCGAGCCCTGCCGCGTCATCAACAAGAACCCTGACGACGTGTACAAGTACACGAGCAAGAGCAACGTGGTAGCCGTTATCTCCGACGGCAGCGCCGTGCTCGGTCTGGGGAATATCGGCGCCAAGGCAGCCATCCCCGTCATGGAGGGCAAGTGCTGCCTCTTCAAGAACTTCGCCAACATCGACGCCATCCCGATCTGCATCGACACGCAGGACACGGAGGAGATCATCAACATCGTCAAGAACATCACCTCCACGCTGGGCGGCATCAACCTTGAGGATATCTCCGCGCCGCGCTGCTTTGAGATCGAGCGCCGCCTCAAGGAGATCTGCGACATCCCCGTCTTCCACGATGATCAGCACGGCACGGCCGTGATCCTGCTCGCCGCGGTCATCAACGGCCTCAAGGTCGTGGGCAAGAAGATCGAGGACTGCAAGATCATCCTCAACGGCGCGGGCGCGGCCGGCACCGCCATCTGCAAGATGCTGATGATGGGCGGCGCGAAGAACATCATCGCCCTCGACAGCAAGGGCGCTCTGGCCCGCGACATGGACCTGGCTCCCGCCAAGAAGGCACTGGCCGAGATCACCAACCCCAACTGCGAGCATGGCAAGCTGGCCGACGTGATCAAGGACGCCGACATCTTCCTCGGCACCTCCGTGGGCGGCGTGCTTACCGGCGAGATGGTGAAGACGATGGCCAAGGACGCGATCATCTTCGCGATGGCCAACCCGGTCCCCGAGATCTTCCCGGACGAGGCTCTGGCCAACGGCGCCAAGGTTGTGGGCACGGGCCGCTCCGACTTCCCCAACCAGGTCAACAACTGTCTGGGCTTCCCCGGCATCTTCCGCGGCGCGCTCGACTGCCGCGCGACGCAGATCAACGATGAGATGAAGCTGGCCGCCGCCAAGGCGATCGCCGCACTCGTGCCCGAGACCGAGCTGCGCCCTGACCACATCATTGCCGACTCGTTCGATCCGCGCGTCGTTCCCGCCGTCGCCAAGGCCGTGGCTGAAGCAGCGCGCGCGACCGGCGTCGCCAGACTGTAACCGATCAGCAACCCCAAAACAAAACCGCATTCCGCCGCAGCGCGCTTTAAGCGGCGGAACGCGGGATTCCGGCCGATGAGGTCCTGTGTGTATCTCACGGCCGGATAAAAAATTATGTTTCATTTGCGCTTTTTGGCACAACCGGAGCGTCTGGCGCTCCGTCATTTGCACAAATTCTGTTGTGAGGGGAGTTTTTTGGCAATGAGTGAAGAGAACAAAGGATTCAAGCTGTACGGACTGCCGTGGTACTACTTCGCGATCTTCTCGGCGATCGTGATCGTCGCGACGTTCATGGGCAAACTGCCTAAGGGCATGATCGGCGCGTTCCCGCTGATGATCGTGATCGGCACGGTTTTCAACGAGATCGGCAACCGCTGCCCGATCGTCAACACCTACCTCGGCGGCGGCGCGATCGTCATCATCTTCGGCGTTGCGGCGCTCTGCCACTGGAAGGTCTTGCCTGAAGCGTCGATCAAGATCGTCACAAACTTCATGAAGGGCGAGGGCTTCCTCGACTTCTACATCGCGGCGCTGATCTGCGGCTCGATCCTCGGTATGAACCGCGACCTGCTTATCAAGGCCGCCATCCGTTATCTGCCCGCCATCATCGGCGGCGTCGCCCTTGCCATCGCCGGCGCCGGCCTTGTCGGCCAGATCACCGGCTACGGCGCCAAGAAGGCCATTCTCTACATCGCGGTGCCGATCATGGGCGGCGGTATGGGCGCGGGCGCTGTTCCTCTGTCCAAGATCTTCGGCGAAACGCTGCAGCAGAAGCCTGAGGACATCATCAACATCATGATCCCCGCCGTCGCTCTGGGCAACGCCATGGCCATCGTCGCCGGCGGACTGCTCAGCAAGCTCGGCAAGGCCGTGCCCAGCCTCACCGGCAACGGCAATCTGCTCATCACCAAGGGCGGCGAAGAGATCAAGGAAGATCCTGAGTTCCTTGCCGCTCGCGACAAGCTGAACCTCACCGTCATGGGCACGGGCCTGTTCCTTGCCACGTCGTTCTTCGCCTGGGGCTGCATCGTGCAGTACTTCATCCCCAAGATCCACAGCTACGCCTGGATGATCATCTCCGTCGCCGTTGTCAAGGCCCTCGGCGTGCTGCCGCAGAAGTATGAGATCTGCTGCTACCAGTGGTTCCAGTTCGTCATGAAGAACCTCACCGGCGTTCTGCTGGTCGGTATCGGCGTGGCCTACACCAACCTCGGCCAGATCATCAGCGCCTTCTCGGCTGAATACCTGATGCTTGTCGGCGTCACCGTCATCGGCGCGATCGTCGGCTCCGGCCTCGTCGGCCGCATCGTCGGCTTCTACTTCGTCGAGAGCTCCATCACCGCCGGCCTCTGCATGGCCAACATGGGCGGCACGGGTGACGTGGCCGTTCTTTCCGCGGCTGACCGCATGGAACTCATGCCCTTCGCGCAGATCTCCTCGCGTATCGGCGGCGCCTTCATGCTGATCCTCGCCAGCGTCCTTCTGCAGATCATCTAGTTCGGAACAGAATCAGCCTTACGGGAGCCGGAAGTTTTCCGGCTCCTTTTTTTGCACGCCAGCGGACAAAACAAATCGGCCGAACTATGATATACTGGAAAAAACAGGGCGTTTCCCCAACAAGAAAGACCGTATGCCAGTCCGTTGCCACGAAACGCTCCGGAAGGGAGAGTTCCTCTTTGACCGCAAAACTGAGAAAAACGCTCGCGTTGGCGCTGATCCTGATCTTCGCAGGCGCGGCAGCCGCGGAAGACACGAATGAGAAAAAGACGCAGCTTCTTGACCAGTTCTTCTCCGCTGTCCAACAAATGAACGCCGAAACGGAAGGGGCGAATTCCGGACAGGCGCTTTCAAAAGACGAACAGCCTGCGCCCGCAGCGACGCCCGCTTCCGCAAACGAACCGCAGACTTCCAACGACATCCCGCCCGATGCGGTGACGCTTTCGGAAAACGCACCCGCGTCGTCCGACGCTCAGCTCGTTCCCAACACGGTACCGCCGGATACGCCCGCGCCCGTGCTTTCGGAAGTTGCTCCGCCGCCTCCCGTGGCGCCGTCGGTGTCTGACGACGTGCCGCCCCAGGCAGCGGACATTTCCGAAGACATTCCTCCCGCGCCCGGCACGTCGGTGATCTCCGAAGACGTGCCGCCTGCGCCCGTCGCGCCGCCGGTCTCCGAAGACGTACCTGCCGTGAAGACGAAAACCGTTGACGGCGGTTACTTCACGGTCTCCGTGCCCGAAGACTGGACGATGCGGCGTCACAGCGACCTGCTGACGTTCCTTTCGTCCTCGGGAGAGGCGCGTTTGTCCGTGGCCAAAGTTTCCGCCGACGGCCGCAGCGTTCACGAGTTCGCCTCCGACAGATGCACGCAGACCGGCGGCACTGACCTGAAAACGTTCGACGGCGGCGCCTCGTACAATTACACAAGCGCAGGCGGCGTCAGGCAGCACGCGCGCATTTACGCGCTCCCCGGCAAAGAGGGCGCGTTCGCCGTCACCTCCGGCCTCGCCGGCGAGACGGAGATGCAGATCCTCGATTCGCTCCGAGTCAAGGAAGAAGCAGCTCCCCCGGCAGTGAAAGCGCCCGAAAAGACGCCTCCCGCCAAAACAGAAAAAGCGCCGCCGAAGCGTGCGCCCCGCGAGCCGAAAGAACCGGCCGGGAAACTGAAAACGCTCCACGGCAGCCATTGGTCGATGCAGGTTCCCTCCGCCTGGACACTGCGCAACAGCGGCACGAGAGCCACGATCAGCGCGCCCAGACGCGCCTCGACGATCGTCATCGGCAGCAAACTTTCGACGCACGGCGTGCCCCTCAGCGAGATCGCTCTGGCACAGTGCCGGCGTCACAACGGCGAGGATTTTGTCCGCCTCGGCCGCGGCGTCTGCGGCTACACGACCTTTGAGGGCGGCCGCAGAACGCACGTCAGGCTCTATCCCGTCGGCCCGTCGCAGATGGTGCAGGTGCAGATCACGGGCCGTCTTTCCGACGACGTGTACAGAGCCCTGGAATCGCTTTATCTCTGGTAAGGATCCAATTCGATCGTCTTCAGGAGGTGCTGTGCGATGCAGTTCAAATCAGGAATGGGCTGGAAGGCCGGTTATGATGAAAAGACAGGCAACTGCGCCGCGGAGACGGGCGGCCCCGGAGCGTACGATCTCTACGAGATCAGCAAAGAAACCTTTGACCTGCTCGACCCGGAAAATGACGGTGCTTCGCGTGACCTCATCTACAAAGGACGCCACCTGTACATGGACGTCAACGACCGCTG
>JAEEUD010000171.1 GCA_016286835.1 Pyramidobacter sp.
CGTTCACGAGCTCTCCCGCAGGAGAGAAGATGAAGTTGCTATTGTAAAGCGTGGCTGTGTTCACGGCACGTTCGGAGACTCCGATGCTGACCCAGGCGCCGGTTTCGCGCGCGGCGGCCGCGAGGGCTTCGCTCTCGCGTCCGGCGGCGAGGATGGAGTTGTCGTAGTACAGCTTCCAGTCGGCGCGGCCGTCCTCTTCGCGATGACCGACGGTGTAGCCGAAGGTCATGCCGTAGGGATAGCCGGGCACGAACAGCTCGGGGAAGACGATCAGTTCCGCGCCGTTGGCAGCCGCCTCGCGGATCAGCGCAACGGCCTTGTCCGTGCAGGCGGCTTTGTCGAACATGACCGGCGCGGCCTGAACGACGGCGACGCGGCAGGTGTCTTTGAGATCTTTCATGAGAATCGCTCCTTTTCATAACGCGCTTCGGCGCGGGGCCAGTCTGCAAAAGCCGCGCGACGATTGCTTTTCCGCATGATTACGCCTATAATTCTATCATACGCGCCGCGGTGCGGGGAACCGTCGCGGCGCGAACGTTCAAGCGCATTTCAGCAAGGAGGAAAAACTGCCATGGCAACAAAAAGAATCATCCTGGCCGGCGGCTGTTTCTGGGGCGTCGAGGGCTATTTCAGCCATCTGCCCGGCGTCGTCGATACAGAAGTCGGCTTCGCCAACGGCCAGACGCCGCATCCCGTTTACAAGGAAGTGAAAGCCGGCGGCACGGGCTACGCCGAGGCGTGCAAGATCGAGTACGATCCCGAGGTGATGCCGCTGCGCACGCTGCTGCGCCACTACCTGCGCATCATCGACCCGACCACGCTCAACGCGCAGGGCCCCGACCGCGGCACGATGTACCGCACCTCGATCTATTACAACAACGACGAGGAGCGCAAACTGGCTGAGGAACTGCTCGCCAAAGAGCAGAAGCACTGGGATAAGCCCATCGTCACGACGGTGGAGCCGCTGGTCAACTACTATCCGGCCGAGGAGTACCATCAGGACTATCTGGCCAAGACGCCCTGCGGATACTGCCACGTGAACATGCAGCTGCTCGACGAGCCGCTGCCGCCCGAGGAGGAATAAACGATGTTTGAAGCTGTTCTCAGCATGACCTGGCAGCAGGCCGTGATGATCGGCGTCGGCCTCGTGCTGATCTGGCTGGCCGTGGCCAAGGAGTACGAGCCCTCGCTGCTTCTGCCGATGGGCTTCGGCACGATCCTCGTCAACATCCCCATGACCGCCGCGCTCACGCAGGCCGTCGACGGCACGATCGTTCCCGGCGCCATCTCCGTGCTGTTCGACGCCGGCATCGCCAACGAGATGTTCCCGCTGCTGATCTTCATCGGCATCGGCGCGATGATGGACTTCTCGCCCGTGATGGAGCGTCCCGTCTACGCGCTCTTCGGCCTCACGGCGCAGGCCGGCATCTTCCTGACGATGGGGCTGGCCTATTACGTCTTCGGCTTCTCCGTCAAGGAAGCCGCCTCGATCGGCATCATCGGCGCGGCCGACGGCCCCACGTCGATCTACGTCTCCAGCCGCTTCGCCCCGAATCTGCTGGGGCCGATCTCGGTGGCCGCCTATTCGTACATGTCGATGGTGCCTGTCATCCAGCCCCCGGTCATCCGCGCGCTGACGACCAAAAAGGAACGCCAGATCTCCATGCCTCTGCACGCGTCCGGCCGCAAGGTGAGCCAGCGCGCCAGGATCATCTTCCCGATCGCCGTGACGCTGGTCGTGGGCATCTTCGCGCCCTCGTCGTCGACGCTGATCGGCTTCCTGATGTTCGGCAACCTGCTGCGCGAGAGCGGCGTCGTCAGGCGTCTTTCCGAGAGCGCCCAGAACGAGCTGGCCAATATCGTCACGATCATGCTGGGCCTGGGCATCTCCTGCACGATGACGGGCGAGCGCTTCCTGCGCCCCGACACGCTGATGATCCTCGGCATGGGGCTCGTCGCGTTCGTGCTGGACACGGCCGGCGGCGTCATGAGCGCCAAGCTGCTCAACCTCTTCACGAAGGACAAGATCAACCCGATGATCGGCGCGGCCGGCATCTCCGCGTTCCCGATGTCGTCGCGCACCATCCAGCAGATGGCCGCGAAGGAGAAGCCCGGCACGTTCGTGCTCATGCAGGCTTCGGCGGCCAACGTCGCCGGCCAGATCGGCTCCGTCGTCTGCGGCGGCCTGCTGCTGGCGCTGTTGGGCTAGTCTGAGCCGCCCGACAGGGAAAAGGGCGATGAAACTCTTTTCCGCCGCGTTCTGCGTCGCGCTGCTGGCTGTCGGCCTGCTCGCGGGTCGCGCTTCGTGCGGCATCAGCGACACGATCCGCGAACTCATCGACGGTCCCGCTGACGGCGCCGTCGAGATCAACGACTGGAAGGGCGCGCCGAAGACCATCCGCTCCATCGAGATCACGTCGTTCGAGGCCGAATTCCTGCTCAGCCACGGATACGCCCGCCGCGAGGGCGACCGCTGGGTCAGCGATGAGGCGAAGAACGCGCGCCGTCCGCGGGGCCGCTACCGTTTCACGATGAAGCGCGAGGGCGAAGGCGCCGCCGTCACGGCCGATTTCGAGCCGGACAACGGCGGGCGCGAGCAGTTCGCGTTCGCCGCGCCGATTTCCGCGCTCGACGAGCTGCACAAATGCATCGTCGTGAACGGGTTTCCCGAAATCAACGGCTTTTCGCGCTGGCAGAGCGCCCTCGGCGAGAAATTCAGGCTGAAAGTGCTTTACGCCTCGGGCGAGAAGATCTTCGCCTACGGCGAGGGCGGCTCCAGCTGCGCCTGCCCGAGGGATCTCGGCTGCTTCATCGAGCTGTTCCGCGAACTGTGCGCGCAATACGCGAAATAAACCGGCCCGTTCGTTCCACGTGAAACGATAATGGAGGGATGCCCGTGAAAAGTTGGCTCGCCGCGCTCTGCGCCGTTCTGGTCCTGTCGTCTGCCGTTTCCGCCGGGCGATTCCCGCGCGCCGAGGGCGGCGGCGTGACGGACCGCAGCGACCCGGACGCGCCCAAATACGTGAACTCGGCCGAGATCACGTCGTTCAAAGCCGATTTTTACCACGACGGGCATTACGTGATCATCGACCATGTCGCCGTGCTGCAGCACGCCGACACGCGTCCGATCGGGGATTACCTTTTCACCGCCGAACGCGGGGAAGACGGCGCGCACATCACGGCGAAGTTCTCGCCGCACGACGACCGTCTGCCGCGTGAGAAGTACGATTTCACCGCGCCTCTGCCGGCGCTCGACGAGCTGCACGCGTCGCTGATCGCCAACAACCTGCCGCAGATCAACGGTTTTTCCAGGCGCAACAGCGCGCTCGGCGTGCGTTTTTCCGTCGACGTCCGCTACGCCTCCGGCGAAACGATCCGGGGCTCCGGCCGCGGCGGCGCCAGCTGCGCCCCGCCCGTTGACGTGAGTTTCCTGATCGAGACGTTCCGCGCTCTCGTCGATAAGTACGCGCCGCCGGAGCAGCGTCCGTCGCAAAAGTAGTGTTCCACGTAAAACAGACGAAACGCCAGAGGAGGGATCGTGATGAAAAAGTCGCTTATCGCGGTCTGCGCGGTCTTCGCGCTGCCGTTCGCCGCGTTTGCCGTCGCACCGCCCCCGCCGCCCCCGCCGCCTCCGCCGCTGCCGCCGGGCAGCACGATGGATTCCAGCCGCTATGACGCGCCCAAGACGATCGCGTCGAACGAGATCACGATGTTCAAGGTCCAGTTCACCACGAGCGGCGGCACCTACATGACCAAAAAAGGCGATCAGTGGGTCGAGGACGTGGAAATGAACGTGCGCCGTCCGAACGGAAGCTATTTCTTCCGAGCCGTCCGCGAGGACGGCAGGGCGCACATATGGGCAAACTTTTCCGAGAAGGAGCGCTACGAATACACCGCGCCGCTGTCCGCGCTCGACAAGCTGCACAAGGACCTGATCGCGAACGACCTGCCGAAGCTGAACGGATTCTCCAAGCGCAACAGCGCCCTCGGCGTGTTCTTCTGGGTGGACGTGAAATACGCCTCCGGCGAAACGATCAGCGCCTTCGGCGAAGGCGGCGCAAGCTGTTCGCCGCCGGTCGGCCTGGGCTTTCTGATCGACACGTTCCGAGCGCTCACCGAGCAGTACGTGCCCAAAAGCGAACGTCCCAACTGGCCCGACTACGAAGCGCTCAAACGTAGCCGCCGGCCCCCGGCCATTCTCGGCGGTCCGGTGTTCCCGCCGCAAAAGTAAAACGATTTCTGCATACAAACAAGCCGTCGTCCGGAACTTTCCGGACGGCGGCTTGTTTGTAGACTTTTGTTGTTCGTGGAACAAAAGTACGTGCGGAGATGTAATATTTATTTCTCGACGATCACGAAATCGACTTCGTCGCCGTCCTTGACGGTGTTGCCGCCGGAGACGATCACGACCTCGCCCAGCGCCAGTCCGCCGGA
>JAEEUD010000172.1 GCA_016286835.1 Pyramidobacter sp.
CGCAGGCGCGGCGCCGGCGAGAGGCTCGACGTTCACATCATAGGACTTGCCGTTAACGGTCACTTTGTACATTGCCATAGTAGTTTCCTCCTAAAATAGTCAGTGATTTGATTTGAACAGCGCGGCCAAAAAATCCGCGCGGACAGGTTCGCTGCTTAGTTCCAGCGTTCGGACAGCGCGCCCTGAAGACCTTCAAGACGGCCGCAGGTGATCCAGCTGACGTTGTCAACGCCAATCAGATGCGCCCCGGCAGGAACGATCGACTTGATGCGCATCATCGTTCCCGTCTGCGCAAAAATCGCAGCGGTGATAACAGCCACAAGTTCCTCATCAGCCGCGGCGGAAGCGCCGGCAACGGCAGCCGCGACAGGAGCCGCCTTCTTTGCGGCGGGAGCGGCCGCAGGCTTTTCCGAACCGGCAAAGCGCGAGACCAGACGCATGGCATAGATGACGATCGTCAGGAAAATAAGGACAAGAAAGACGACGCTGAACGCGATCACGGAAAGAGCGGTAGCACCGCCCAATCCTTCAAAGGACGACGCTAATGTTTTTACTGCTTCGGTAGCGGGCATGAGCTCTTCCTCCTCGCTAGTTAGGCATTACGCCGTGCTTCTTGCGGGGCAGAGCCTGGCGCTTGGAGCGATGAGCCTTCAGAGCCTGAATGACCTCGAAGCGGGTCTCTTCGGGCAGGATGACCTTGTCAACGTAACCGCGGCTGGCAGCCTGATACGGCGTCGCAAACGCGTCCTCGTACTCGCTGATCAGCTTGGCACGCTCGGCGGCCTGATCCGCTGCGGACTCGATCTCCTTGCGGAAGATGATGTTGGCCGCGCCGGCCGCGCCCATGACCGCGATCTGCGACTGCGGCCAGGCAAGGACGGAATCCGCACCGAGGCCCTTGCAGCACATGCCGATGTACGCGCCGCCGTAGGCCTTGCGCATGACGACGGTGACAAGCGGCACAGTGGCTTCGCTGTAGGCGTAGAGCAACTTCGCGCCGTGGCGGATAATCCCGCCCCACTCCTGCGTCTTGCCGGGCAGGTAGCCGGGCACGTCAACGAACGTGACGATAGGCAGGTTGAAAGCGTCGCAGTGACGGATGAAACGGCTCGCCTTATCAGAGCAGTCGATGTCAAGGCAGCCGGCCATGTTTCCGGCCTGATTGGCGACGATGCCGACGGGCATGCCGTCAAAGCTCGCGTAGCCGATGACGATGTTCTTGGCCCACATCGCCTGGACTTCGATAAAGCGGCCATCGTCAACAACAGCCTTGATCACGTTGTGGACGTCATAGCCCTTGTTGGGATCGGTGGGAACGATCGTGCGCAGAGAGGCCTCGGCACGGGTGACAGGATCGCTCGTGCTGATGCGGGGTGCGTCGCTCATGTTGTTGCTGGGCAGGTATGAAAGAACGTCGCGGACCTGCTGGAAGCACTCCTGTTCGGTCGTGGCAAAGAAGTGAGCGTTGCCGCTTCTGGAGTTGTGCGTGCGGGCACCGCCAAGCTCTTCACTGGTGATGACCTCGCCGGTAACGGTCTTGATGACCGCAGGGCCGGTGATGTGCATGATGGAGATCTTGTCGACCATGAAGATGTAGTCTGTCAGAGCGGGGCTGTACACGGCGCCGCCGGCCGAGGGGCCGACGATGACGGACATCTGCGGGATGATGCCCGAGCAGATGGTGTTGCGGTAGAAAATGCCGGCGTAGCCGTCAAGGGCGTCGGTCGCTTCCTGGATGCGGGCTCCGCCGCTGTCGTTGATGCCGACGATCGGGCAGCCGTTGCGCAGAGCGAGGTCCATGACCTTGCAGATCTTCGCAGCGTGCTGCTGGCCCAGCGAACCGCCGAGCACCGTGAAGTCCTGGCTGAAGACGTAGACGATGCGTCCGCCGACCGTGCCGTAGCCGGTGACGACGCCGTCGCCGAGGTACTTCTTGGTCTCCATGCCGAAGTTCGTGCAGCGATGCTCAACGAACTCGTCGAGCTCCACGAACGAACCTTCGTCCATGAGGAGTTCGATCCTCTCGCGCGCCGTCAGGCGTCCCTTTGCCTTGTGCTTCGCAACAGCCTTTTCGCCGCCGCCGGCAGCCGCCTTGGCACGCTTGTCGAGCAGGATATTGCAAAGCTCATCGATGGTTTTTACCGCCATACTGGTACCTCCTTGAAAAAATTAAACGCCGTATATCGATCTATCTGGAAGACCCGCGAGCATTTATTCACGGGTTTGTTCCCTCGCCGCTGTCTTACGTCAATTTTACACGCCCGAAGCGGTTCATGTAAATAATAACAGAGAATAACGAAATTGTCTCTTATTCCCCCGAGATAATTCTTAAAAATCGCAAACAAAGAATCACGTCACGATTTTAAATATAACGAAAACCGAAAACTGCCCCAAAGAAAAAGAAAGCGCTGGCCGTCAGCGTAAAGCCGAGGATGGTGCGCAGGTACAGCAGCAACGTCGGGCTTCCGGGATAGCGCCCTGTCTGGATGCCGCGAATGAACTTGACGAGCAGCCATGTGACGAAAAAAAGGGCAACGCCGGCAAGCGCCTGAACGTTCAGAGCCGGCAGTCCCCAGATCAGTTCTTCTTTCACAGACATCACGCTCCTTCATCTCTGCCGTACAGTAAAAATGATATCACGGTTTCCAAGGTTCATGTTTGTATATTCAAAATATCGTGCCAAAAAAATGAGCAGGCTGAGCGCAAGTCAGCCTGCTAAAAAGCGTTTTACCCTCTTTCGATCTGCTTGAGCACGTCAACGGCCACCTGAAGAGCGCGTTTACCGTCGGAAATGCCGACGAGCGGCTGGGTTCGGTTTCGCACACAGGCAGCAAAATGGCTCAGTTCCTGTTTCAACGGCTCGGTCTTGGGAAGCAGAGGGTGCTCGATCATCTCAAACGTCCCGCCCGACGGCGAGGTCTGCGGCACATGGTGGATCGTCACGTCCTGCGTCTCGAAGTTGACGGAATAGTACTTGTCAGTGTCCATCACATCCATCTGGCGCACGCGGCGTTCCGCCACGCGGCTGACCTGAATGTCGGCCACTGTGCCGCAGGCAAAGGCGATCTGCGCGACGGCCAGATCTTCGTGGTTGGTCCTGATCTTGCGCCCCATCGCGTTGATCGAGACGACGTCGGATTTTACGAGCGAAAGGATGATGTCGATGTCGTGGATCATCAGATCAAGCACGACGCCGACGTCTCCGATGCGGGACGAGAACGGGCCTTGCCGGCGTGACTGGATAAACAGCGGCGGCTGGGCGATCTGCTCGGATAAATAGCGGATGGCGCTGTTGAACCGCTCGACATGCCCGACCTGAAGGACGATATTGTGTTCACGGGCGATGTCAAGCAGAGCCGAAGCCTGCTCGACCGCCGAGGTCACCGGTTTTTCGACAAGCAGATGGATCCCCCGCTCCGCCAGCTTTGAAGCTACGTCAAAGTGATACACGGTCGGCACGACGACGCTGATCGCCTCGGGACGCTGTTCCTGGAGAAAACGCTCGATGTCGGTGTATGAAGGCACGTTGTACATGCGGCCGATCTCGTCAGCCGAAGCCTGCGAGCTGTCAACAACGCCGACGAGCTTCACGCCCATCAGTTCTTTATAGATCCTGGCGTGGATCCGGCCCAGGTGTCCGACGCCGATAACGCCCACTCTGATTGGTTCCATACGATTCACCTCTTCAAGTATGATGAAGCGTTCTTTTTTATTATCACTGTCAGAAGCGTTTCATTGGTTTTTGCTTCGCACGGTCAGAAGCATCCGAGGATCGTCGTCCGGAGTCGAACGTCGATGGGAACAGAACAGATCCGTCCGGCAGCACGTGCACTGAGTCTCCAGCCAGATATGCTCTTCCGGCACGCCGCTGTCGGCAAGCTGATGCGCGATCTGACATTTGAGATCGATATGGGCAAACGCCTCCCCCGTTTTGATCGCGTCGGGAGAAAACGTTTCTAGCGCCAAGACAGTCGAAGGATCGTCCATGCGCCTTGTGTAACACGAACCTGAGATACACGGTCCGACCCAGGCGAACAGTTCTGAGGGGGCAACAGTACAGTATTTTTCCCTCGCAGCAGCCAAGCCTGAGGCGACGATATTCTCCAACGTGCCGCGAAAGCCGGAGTGCAGGAGCAGAAGCCACGGTTTTTCGCCCAGCGAGAGCACGAGCACTGGCGCGCAGTCACCGTAGCGCAGTCCGATCGTCGGGCCGCCGGGAGCCACGAGCAGCCCGTCTGCTCTTTCACGTTCCGGCCATCCCGGCGAGTTTTCCGCAACGATCACACGCGGGCCGTGCACCTGCGAGCATGTCACAAACGGCTCGGCCGCAGCGATGCGTTCGATCTCGGCCAAAGCGTCCACGCCGCGCAGCGAGAGCCTAGCGGAAAACGGACTGTCCGACGGCAACGGATAATCA
>JAEEUD010000173.1 GCA_016286835.1 Pyramidobacter sp.
AAGAGCGCGCGCAAGTTCACCGGCGCAGAACGCTGGGCGGCGTTTAAAAACGCGGTCTTCGCGCTGATGATGCCGATCATCATCCTCGGCGGCATCTACTGCGGCGTCTTCACGCCCACCGAGTCGGCGGCCGTTGCCGTCGTTTACGGCATCATCGTCGGCATCTTCGTGCACAAGGAACTGAAATGGAGCGACATTTACAAGCTGGTGCTCAAGTCGGCGCGCTCCACGGCCGTCATCATGTACCTGATGATCACCGCCGATATCCTCAGCTACATCCTTGTCAGCCACCAGATCCCGCAGAACCTTGCCGCCAACATCCTGACGGTGTCGAGCAACAAGATCATCGTGCAGATGATCATGATCACGATCCTGCTCGTTGTCGGCACATTCCTCAACAATTCAGCGGCGATGGTGCTGCTGGCGCCCATCTTCTACCCGATCCTGCTCAGCCTGCAGATCGACCCGCTGTTCTTCGGTATCATCATGGTCATTTCGCTGGCGATCGGGCACAACACGCCTCCCGTCGGCCTCTGCCTGTTCGTTGCCTGCGACATCGGCGGCGTCAAGCTGGAGCGGCTCGTCAAGGAAGTGGCGCCGCTGGTGCTTTCCATGATCGCGGCCACGTTCGTGATGAACTGCTTCCCCGAAGTCGTCCTGTTCCTGCCGCGCCTGCTGAGATAGGCATTTTATCCGGAATGTCGTTTCATACAAACCGTCCCGTCTGCTGTTGCAAACGGGATGTTTTTTTGCGCGCGCAGCTTTCGTGCGTGGTATAATGACTATAAACAGGAAACACAATTTTGAACAACGGAGGTATGGACGATGGTTGAAATCGATGCGCGTGGTTTGGCCTGTCCGCAGCCGGTGCTGTTGACGAAAAAAGCAGTGGAAGAAGGCGCGGACGCCGTGAAAGTGACGGTGGACAACGAAGCGGCGAGCGGCAACGTCTCGCGCTTTCTGGGCACGAAGGGCTTTACCGCAACGGTGACGCGCGATGGCGCGAACTACGTCGTTGCAGGTGCGAAAGACAAAGCGGCTGAAACGTGCGAGTGCGTTGCCGTGTCCGATGAACCGGCTGACGTCAAGCGCGCCGTGTTCATCTCTCATCAGACGATCGGCGGCAATGATGCCGTGCTGGGCGAGGTGCTTATGAAAGCGTTCCTGGGCACGCTGACGCAATATAGCGACGCAGAGCGGCCCGAGGTGATCGCGCTGATGAACGAAGGCGTCAAGCTGGCCGTGAAAGGCACCTCAAGCGCCGAGACGCTGGCAGAGTTTGAGGCCAAGGGCGGCAAAGTGCTCGTCTGCGGCACATGCCTGAAGCACTTCGGTCTGACGGAACTGCTTGGCGCGGGCGTCGTCTCGAACATGTTCGAGATCGCTTCTGCTCTGCTGGATCACCGCACGCTGACGCTGTAAACGGGAATAATTGTAACGATGCGCCCCGCGGGCCGGAAAACTCATCCGACGCGCGGGGCGTTGTATTACTGTTTGTACGGTTTCGGAGCGGGAACGAG
The DNA here is from genome assembly GCA_016286835.1 of Pyramidobacter sp. Lineage (GTDB taxonomy): Bacteria > Synergistota > Synergistia > Synergistales > Dethiosulfovibrionaceae > Pyramidobacter. The sequence goes on from JAEEUD010000173.1 coordinate 1,521, forward strand.
CGAGACGCTCTCGATGCGCTCCAGACCGACGAACGCGGCCATGCGGCGGTAGACTTCGACGTCGCTGGTCGTGCAGATGCGCAGGGAACCGCTGCCGTTCATGTTGAGCAGATGTGTGCGTTCAAGGTGTTCTTTCACCATGCGCGCCTGCGAAGCGGCCGGATTGATGAGTTGTGTGAACTGCGGAAAGAGTTTTTTGATGTTGTTCGCGACGAGCGGAAAATGCGTGCAGCCTAGCACGAGCGAATCAAGCCCAGGATGCTCCGCAGCCAGTTTCCCGAGCGTGTTTATCAGCTCTGTGTCAATGCGTTTCTGGTCGAAATCACCGTCTTCGATGATCCGCGCCAGCCACGGACACCCCTGGGCATAGACTCGCGTCTGCGGAGAGCGCGCTGTGATAAGGCGTGCGTACTGACCTGTCTTGGCCGTGAATACCGTCGAGAGCACGCCTACTTCCGACAGTTTTGCGGCGACCACATCGTCTGCGCCGGCTTCGACGATGCTGATGATCTCAAAATCGTAAAACGGCCGGTAGTGTTCGATCAGCGTCGAGATCGTGTTGCATGCCACGGCGACGATCTTGACGCCACGCGACTGTAAAAAGTCGAGACACTGCCGCGTGAGAAACAGGATTTCTGCTTCTCCGCGATTGCCATACGGCTGATAGACGCCCTCGCCGAGGTAAAGAATCTCTTCGTGCGGCAATAGTTTTTGCAATTCCCTGACGACGGTATATCCGCCCAGACCGGCATCCATGACGCCGATGGGGGAGTATGCGCTGAACATGGTCCGAGGCCACCTTTCTTTTGATGAACACATGGTGCCGCTTTAGCTCATTATAGCCGGGCAAAAGTGTCATCGCAATGGTGAACGAGAAAAAGAACACTAAGACTATTCCAGCTGCGAAATCAATGCCGAAAGACCGTTGCTGACAGAGGACTGTTCAAATAACAAACTTGCTGTATAATAAAAACGTTCGCAAGCAAAGCTGCGGGCGAATAGAGTTTCAGCAAGATTCTCATCTGATTTCAAGGAGGTTGTTCTTGATGAGTTCGGTGACCTATTTCGTAATTGTGGCCGTTCTCGTTGGTCTGTGGGGCGTGACGGTGTATAACCGTCTGGTTCGGTTCCGTGCCCGCCGTGAAGAAGGGTGGAGCGGCGTGCAGGTGCAGCTCAAGCGTCGTCATGACCTTGTGCCCAATCTCGTGGCGACGGCCAAGGGACTGGCGGGACACGAGTCCGAGCTGATGACCAGCGTCACCCGGGCGCGCGCCGCACAGGGCAGTGCTTCCGTGGCCGCCGTGGCCGACGCGGAAAACGCGCTGACGCAGGCTCTGGGACGCTTTATCGCCGTGGCTGAGAATTATCCGCAGATCAAGTCCGACGCGGCGTTCACAAAGCTGATGGGCGACTTGAGCTCGCTCGAAGACGATCTTCAGCTCGCACGCCGCTATTACAACGGCACGGTGCGTGAGTACAACGTGGCCGTACAGACGTTCCCCTCGTCGCTGCTGGCCTCTCTGTTCGGTTTCGGCCGGGCCGATTTCTTCGAACTGAGTTCGCCCTCTGAGGCAGAAGCGCCCAAGGTGGAATTTGTCTAGATACAAAACTTACAGCGTGAAAATGCTACGGTCAGTCCCATGCGGCTGACCGTTTTTTGTGCGTGAGTTATCGGAAGGGATTGATAGAATGAAAAGATTGCTGTTCATCTGCCACGGCAATATCTGCCGCTCGGTCGCGGCGAAGGTCGTCTTTGAGGAGATGGCGCGTCGTGCCGGCGTTTCCGGCCTGTTTGAAGCCGATTCAGCAGCGACGAGCACTGAGGAGCTTGGCAACGATATCTACCCGCCGATGAAGCGGGCTTTGTCCACGCGCGGATATTCGTGTCCGCCGCACGGAGCTCGTCAGGCCACGCGTACGGACTGTGATTGCGCCGATCATATCCTCTGCGCCGATTTTGCCAACGTGCGCAATATGAGGCGTATCGCGGGAGAGAAAAACAGCGGCAAGATTTCGTTGCTCCTGAGCTGGGCAGGGCGAGACGAAGAGGTCGCCGACCCGTGGTACACGCGGGATTTCGACGCGGCGCTCGACGACATCGAAGAGGGCTGCGCGGCGCTGCTGGCGGCTCTGATCAAAGAGGAACGATAAAAAGCAGGGACGCTGCGAGTGTAAACTCGCAGCGTCCCTGCTTTTTATCATTTGGGTGTGTCAGTATCTTACTTGCTCTGGCGGCGGATAGCGGCCTGGGCGGCGCTCAGACGCGCGATCGGCACGCGGAAGGGCGAGCAGGACACGTAGTCGAGACCGACGTTCTCGCAGAACTCGATCGACGAGGGATCGCCGCCGTGCTCGCCGCAGATGCCCAGGTGCAGGTCGGGGCGAGTGGCACGGCCGAGCTTGCAGGCCATGTCGACCAGCTTGCCGACGCCGGTCTGGTCGAGACGCGCAAACGGATCGTTCTCGTAGATCTTCGTGTCGTAGTAGTACTTGAGGAACTTGCCGGCGTCGTCGCGGCTGAAGCCGAACGTCATCTGGGTCAGGTCGTTGGTGCCGAAGCTGAAGAACTCGGCTTCCTTGGCGATCTGGTCGGCGGTCAGCGCGGCGCGGGGGATCTCGATCATCGTGCCGACAAGGTACTTCATATCGGAACCGGCCTCGGCGATCAGCGCGTCGGCCACCTTCACGACCACGTCCTTGACGAACTTGAGTTCCTTCACCTCGCCGACGAGCGGGATCATGATCTCGGGCGTGATGTGCCACTCGGGATGACGCGCGTTCACAGCCAGCGCGGCCTTGATGACGGCGCGGGTCTGCATCTCGGCGATCTCAGGATAGGTGACGGCCAGACGGCAGCCGCGGTGACCCATCATCGGGTTGAACTCGTGAAGG
>JAEEUD010000174.1 GCA_016286835.1 Pyramidobacter sp.
AGGATCGTATTGATGAGCACGGTCACGGCGTCGATCAGAGACTGCGTTTCGGCGCTGAGCTCGCCTCTGGCGGCAAGTTCGTACACGTCGCGCATCTGGTCGTTGAGGTTTTCCAACGCAGTCACGGTCTTGCGGCTCGCGCGGCGTGCCTTCTTCTCTGCGGTATGCTTCTGTTCCTTCGCTTCCTTGACCTGCGCCGGTGTGGGGGCTTCTTTCGCCGGCTCGACCGGTTTGCCCGCCGCTTCGGGCGCGGGCGCCGTGGGTTCGCTTTCGCGCGCAAGCGTTTCCGCTGCGACGGGAGCGGCTTCCTGTGCGGCGACGCCGCTGGGATCGGCGGGCGCCTCCGTCTCGGCGATCTGCTCGGGAACGGGTGCGGCCTTTGCCTCGGCAATGGCTTCGCTGATCTTCACACCAGCTTCGCGCGGCGTCAGCGCCACCTCCATGTCCAACTCGGGCACAAGCGTCTCAAAGCCGCGCGTACCGAGCGCGTCGGCCAGGCTTTGCGATGCGTCGGCTTCACCGTGGGTGACGAAGAACTTGGGCATCGTCGGGCGGAAGCGTTCGGCCCAGGCGAGCAGGTCGGTACGGTCGGAATGGGCCGAGAAGCCGCCGATCGTGTGGATCTGGGCGTTCACGTTGACCGACTCGCCAGCGATGCGCACGGTCTTCGCGCCGTCAACGATGCGGCGTCCGAGCGTGCCCTGCGCCTGATAGCCGACGAAAATGACGTGATTGTCCGGCTCCCAGATGCCGTTCTTGAGGTGATGAACGATGCGTCCGCCGTTGCACATGCCGCTGCCGGCCAGCACGACGCCGAATTTCTGGTTATTGACGGCCTGAGATTCTTCCTTGGTCGAAACGTACTGGATATCCTCGCTGCTGAACGGATTGCCGCCCTCGCGGCGGTAGGCCTGCAGCTCCTGCGACATCAGGTCAAGATGCGTCTCGTACAGCTTGGTGGCTTTGACGCCCATCGGCGAGTCGAAATACACGGGCATACCGTTGCCGACGCCCTGCCCGCGCAGAAGCGCCAGCTCGTACATGATACGCTGGGCACGATCGACAACGAAGGTAGGGATGAAGACTTTCGCCTTCTTCGTCGCGAAGATCTCCTTCATCATCGTCTGGAACTCGTTCCTCGTGGTGAGGTTGTCCTTATGCTCGCGGTTGCCGTAGGTCGATTCGATGACGACGTAATCGGCGTCGGTGATCTCGGCAGGAGCGCGCTCCATGACCGTCTGCATGGGGCCGAGATCGCCGGAGAAAACGATGCGCACGACCTTGTTGGCCTCCGTCAGCAGCATCTCGATGATCGAACTGCCGAGAATATGTCCGGCGTCGCGGAAACGGACGGAGATCCCGTCGAAAATGTCGAGGCGCTGGTCGTAGTTGACGGGCTCGAAAAGTTTTTTCGCGGCGTCGGCGTCCTCCTGACCGTAAAGCGGCTCGACGGCAGGCAGGCCGCGGCGCTCGTTCTTGCTCGTCTGCCATTCGGCGTCTTCACGCATGAGGCGCACCGAGTCGTCCCAAAGGATCTCGGTCAGCTCGATCGTCGGCAGCGTCGCGTAGATCTTACCGCGGAAGCCCTCGCGCACGAGTTTGGGTATGCGGCCGGAGTGGTCGATGTGCGCGTGCGTCAGCAGCACGGCGTCGATCGAGTTGGCCGCGTAAGGGAACGGCTCGTAGTTGGCTTCCTCGTGATCACCCTGATGCATTCCGCAGTCAACGAGAACACGTTTTCCCGCGACTTCGAGCAGATAGTTCGATCCGGTGACTTCCTTCGCGGCTCCGCAGAACTTTAACAGCATGTGCATCCTTCCTTTCGGTCATGATCCTCGCGCACACTCTCGCGCGCCTGATCGAGACAGGCGCGGATCCGCGCGGTCTTTTCGGCGGGAAACTGCTCGCTGACCAGCCCTGCCTCGGCCCTCAGCCGTTCGGCCAGCTCGTCGGGATACGAATACAGATACACGACGCGGCGGATACCCGCGTTGATGATCGCCTTGGAGCAGAACGCACACGGAGAGTGTGTGCAGTACAGCACCGCACCTGCCGTGGAAACGCCGACGGACGCCGCCTGAGAAATGGCGTTCATCTCCGCGTGCGAGCCGCGGCACATCTCCTGCCGCTCGCCGGAGGGAATGTTGAGCAAACTGCGTAGACAGCCCGTCTCCGAGCAGTGCGGCGTGCCCTTCGGCGAGCCGTTGTAACCGGTACTGATGATCTGCCCGTCGCGCACGATCACCGCGCCCACCTGACGGCGCAGGCAGGTGCTGCGCGTCGCGGCAACGGCGGCGAGCGTCATGAAATAGCTTTCCCAGTCGGGACGAGACGGCATGGTTCGTTTCACTCCTTTAACTCTTGCGGCGCGAAGAAAGAAAAATTTATTTGAACTGTTCGCGCTTTTGGATTATTATAAAGCAGTTATGGAAGAATTGACAGAGCAAATTTGCGTCAAATGCACAAATTTTTCTTGAGGTGATCGCATGTTCAAAAACCGTTCCGTCTTCGCCTGGTGTCTGTATGACACGGGACACTGCGCTTTTGCCACCATCGTCATGGCCGTGGTGCTGCCCGTGTATTATCAAAACGTGATCGCCGGCGGCGAATGGGCGCTCTCGTCGTGGGGCTACGCCTCGTCGGTGGCGCTGGCACTTTCGGCCGTACTCACTCCCCTTGTCGGCACATATATCGACGGAAGGACCGTGAAGAAAAAATACCTGCTCGCGTTTGCCGCGCTGGGCATCGCTGCGTCTGCAGCGCTCGCCGCCGCTGGCCCGGGAAGGTGGTTCTATGCCCTTGCCTGCATGGTCACGGGCACCGTCGGCCTTTCTGTAGCCTCGGTGTGCTATGACGCACTGCTCTCCTACGTCGCCCCCGAAGGACAGATGGACCGCGTTTCCACGCTCGGCTACGGCATCGGTTATCTCGGCGCAGGCGTGCTGCTGGCGATCGGCATGGTGCTGATCTCGCGCTTCGGCGAGACAGGCGTGAAATGTTCGTTCCTGCTCGTCGCCGTCTGGTGGGCAACCGCCGCCGTGCCGCTGTCGCTGTGGGTGCCCGAGCCGCCGGTGAGCGGAACGAGTTCCGCGGGACTGCGGGACACGCTGAAAACGCTGGCGCAGAGCTGGAACGAGCTCAAATCATATCCCGAAGCGCTGCGGTTCATGGTCTCGTTCTGGCTGTACAACGACGGCATCGGCACGATCATCCGCATGGCCGCCGTGTTCGGCGCAGGACTTGGCATCTCGCAGAACCACATCGTTGGCGCGATGCTCGTCACGCAGTTCGTCGGCGTGCCGTTCGCGGTGATCTTCGCCCATCTGGCCGAAAAGCTCGGCAGCAAGCGCGCCGTGATGATCGCGCTGTTCTGGTACACGCTGATCGCCCTCGGCTCGATGCTGATGACGCAGAACTGGCATTTCTGGCTCATGGCCATCGCCGTCGGCATGGTGCAGGGCGGTTCCCAGGCCATCAGCCGCAGTATTTACGCTTCCATGCTGCCTGCCGGGCGCAGCGGACATTTCTTTGGCCTTTACAACGTCTCGAGCAAGTTCGCCGGCATCATCGGCCCCGCCCTGTGCAGCACCGTTGCCAGCCTCACCGGCTCGCTGCGGCTGGCTGTCGGCGTGATCGCCGTCAGTTTCATCGGCGGGATGCTCATCCTCGCCGGCGTTGACGTGGATAAGGGACGTGCGCGCGTAGCTCACACCTACAAAAAGTGAAAGGCCTCTTCAATTACATCCTGCGCTGCGCCGACGGCACGCTCTACTCCGGCTTCACGACCGATCCGGCCGCCCGCCTTGCCGCTCACAACGCCGGTAAGGGCGCGAAATACACGCGAAGCCGCCGTCCCGTCGAACTCGCGGCACTCTGGCAGTGGCCGGATAAAAGTTCGGCCATGAGCGCCGAATGGCACGTCAAGCACTTATCCCGTGAGCAAAAGGAACGGCTTATCGCGAGAAAAGCGCGGCTTGAAGACGGGCGACGCATAAGCGAGAAACGGCTTTTACAAATTCTCTCGGACAAACAAAGCAAGGAAGGTGCATCGAAATGACTCTTCACGACCAAGCGCTCAAGTGCGCCGATTTGATCCTGAACTCTCACTGCACGGCCGTCGTCAGCGGCGCAGGCATGTCAACGGCGGCGGGGATCCCTGATTTCCGCGGGCCCAAGGGCATTTACAAACGGGCCGACGTGGAGGCCGACCGGCTGTTCGACATCGGCTGGTTCCGCCGCAATCCATCGTATTACTACCGTTTCCACCGCGAGTGCGTGAACATGCTCGCGGACATCGAGCCGACTTTTACGCACAAATTCCTCGCCAGGCTGGAAGAAGATGATCTGCTCCAGGGGATCGTCACGCAGAACTTCGACGGCCTGCACGAAGCGGCGGGATCGAA
>JAEEUD010000175.1 GCA_016286835.1 Pyramidobacter sp.
AGACAATTTTCCGTTCAAATCGTCAGAATCGTTTCTCCTATATCTCGTTCTTCCGTTCTTTCCCTTCGTTCAATGTTTCACAGAGTAGACAGACAAACTTCACTGCATTATAATAATAAAATCAGAAGCGAAACGTATTTTCGTTTCTCGTACCTCGCCCATCCGGCGGGAAGCGCTTTCGGGAGAAAAGCGCGACATTATCTGTCAAAGTGAGGGGACACACATGGATGAGAAACTTCGGAAGGTGTCGATGACGGAACGGTTCCTCAGCAGCGTCGAGCGGGCGTGCAACAAGCTGCCCAGCCCGGTCATGCTGTTCACGTACCTGTTCATCATCATCGCGGTGATCTCGTGGATCGCCAGTCTGTTCGGCCTGGCCCTGACCAATCCGGCCACGGGCAAGGTGGTCACGGTGCGCAATTTCTTCAGTCAGGAGGGACTTACCTGGTTCCTGACGAGCTTCGTGAAGAACTTCTCGGGCTTCGCGTCGCTCGGTCTGGTGCTGACGATGACGGTCGGCATCAACCTCTGCGAGCAGGTCGGCCTCGTCGACGCACTGCTGCGCAAATCGACCGGCGGAGTCAACGGCACGCTGCTGCCCTATGTGATCGCGCTGATCGGAACCTGCGGCAACCTTGCGTCGGATACCTGCTCGGTGCTCGTGCCGCCTCTGGGCGCTCTGGCGTTCATGGGCGCGGGACGCAGCCCCATCGTCGGCATGTTCTGCGGCTGGCTCAGCGCCAACCTCGGCTTCTCGGCCAACCTCTTTATCGCCGGCACCGATTCGCTGCTGGCGGGCATCACGAACACGTCGATCAAGGTCCTACTGGGCCCCGAAGCCAAGTTTGAAGTCGACAGCGCCTGCAACTGGTACTTCATGTTCGCCTCGACGTGGTTGATCACGCTGGTCGTCGGCTGGTGCACCAACCACCTGATCGAAAAGCGCGTCGGCCCTTATCACGGCGAGATGCTGGTCGACACGGCCAAGCCGCTCACCGACCTTGAGCGCAAGGGTCTGCGCAAGGCCGGCGTGGCGCTGCTGGTCTACGTGGCGATCATCGTGCTCGGAATCTACACCGGACCGCTGGCCAACCCGAAGACGGGCGGCGTGATCGGCAGCCTGTTCCTCAAAGGCCTGATCCCGCTCATCCTCTTCATGTTCATCATCTGCGGCATCGTCTACGGCCGCACGGTGGGCGTGATCAAGAGCGAGCGTGACGTGTCGAAGATCTTCACCAAGGCCATGGCGAGCATGGCGTCGTTCATCGCCTTCTGCTTCACGGCCGGCCAGTTCACGGCTCTGTTCGGCTGGACCAATCTGGGCGTGCTGCTGGCGATCGCCGGCGCCGACTTCCTCAAGGCGGTCAACTTCACTGGCGTGCCGATGTTCATCGGCATCATCATCCTTGTCATCTTCATCAACCTGTTCATGACCTCCGGCTCGGCCAAGTGGACCTTCCTCGGTCCCGTGCTGGTGCCCATGCTCATGCTGATGAACTACCACCCCGCGTGGATCCAGCTGCTCTACCGCATCGGTGACTCGCCCACGAACGCCCTGTCGCCGGTCAGCCCCTACCTGTACATGTGCCTTGCCCTCGTCAACGAGAAGTACGACAAGGACATGAAACTGGGCACGTTCATCGCCAACTGCATCCCGACGATCTTCATCGCCCAGGTGGCATGGATCATCCTCGCGGTCGTCTGGTTCTTCGCCGGCTGGCCTGTCGGACCGGGCGCGCCTCTGCACCTGCCCACCGGCATTCTGCCCTAGCGGGCTGATGAAATGTGAGTTTTTAATTCAAAACCGACACGAAGGCACTAAGACACAAAGAAAGCTCTCACTACGAGGGCTTTCTTTTTTTGACGACGAGCGAAAAATGTGCTAGTGTTTGATCTGTTTGGAAAAATGAGTATGACTTTTTTAAAAGTCTTTGTGCTTCGTGTCTTTGTGTCGGCTTTGAACCTGATTTTAACAATGAAGGGAGCGGAAAACATGACCGGCTATGACGTGATCGGCGACATCCACGGCCAAGCGGACAAGCTGGAAGCGCTGCTGCGGACGCTGGGCTATCACCATACGAACGGCGCCTGGCGGCACGCGGACCGCATGGCGCTGTTCTGCGGCGACCTTATCGACCGCGGGCCCGAATCGGTGCGCACGGTGAACATCGTGCGGGCGATGACCGACGCCGGTACGGCGCGGTGCATCATGGGCAACCACGAGTACAACGCCGTGTGTTTTTTCACGCCCAAACCGGGAGCACCGGGCGAGTTCCTGCGCAAGAACTTCTCCGACAAGAACCGCCGCCAGCACGGCGCGTTCCTGCGCGAAGTCGGCTACCGCACGCCGCTGCACGAAGAGCTTGTCGAGTGGTTCAAAACGCTGCCGCTGTGGCTGGAGCTGGATGAAGTCTGTCTGGTCCACGCCTGCTGGAGCGAGCGGGCGATCGCGTTCCTGACGCCGATGATGGAGCAGACGGGCGTGCTGCCGATGGAACTGTACCCCGACTCGGCTCACAAAGGAACGCCCGTGTGCGACGCAGTGAAAGAACTCTGCAAAGGACCTGAACTGACTGTAGCTGAATCGTTTCTTGACAAGGACGGCACCACGCGCAGCAAGGCGCGCATCTGCTGGTGGCGCGAAAACGTCCCCGGCCGCAGGATCTGGACCATGCGCGACGGCGGCACGGAAGCCCTCTCGGAAGTGCTCGAACCGCTCGAACAGACCTGGCCGGTACGCAAGCCCGTGTTCTTCGGCCACTACTGGCTCAACCCCGATTCTCCAAAAACGCCCAAATCACCGCTCGCCGCCTGCCTCGACTACAGCGCCGGCAAAGGAGGCCCGCTCGTCTGCTACCGCTTCGACAGCGGAGATATCGAGCTCGTGCCGGAAAAGTTCGTGGCCGTGCGGGAGTGAAAATAAACTCTTTGTACACTTCTGTCATTGTTCTGTGATAAAGTCACTGATAAGTGCTCAGAGAAAATGTCACTCAGGTAGGATAATAGGAGGCATGAAACAGGAGCGAGTGACATTGTCCAAGAAAGAACTGGATCGCGTTAAGGTCATCAGTATGCTGTGCAACGGCAGCATGCGCAATTCAGAAGCCGCAGCAAAGCTTGGCATCTGTGTCAGGCAGATCATCAGGCTTAAACAGAAGTACGCCGCCTTGGGCGACGCAGCTATGATCCATGGCAATCGAAACAGACAGCCGAAACACACAATCGAAGCGGAGGTGCGTCATCTCGTGCTTCGGCTGTTTCAGGAGAAGTATCCTGATTTCAATTTCTCTCACTTTACCGACATGCTCAATGATGCGGAAGGGGTGAAGATCAGTCGGGCCAGCGTTGTCAGGATCCTTACGGCAGCTGGCATCAAAAGCAAGAAACATACCAGGCGCAGGGCGAAGCTCCATCGTGGCCGGCCGCGGAAGGAGGCCGCGGGTATGTTGTGGCAGACGGACGCAACGCCGTTTGAATGGTTCGGGAAAGGAAATGGCTATTACGCGCTGCACGCCTATATCGACGATGCGACTGGTATCGTGACGGGGGCGTTCTTTACTGAACACGAGTGTATGCGCGGATACGTCGAGGCGCTCAAAAGGGGGAGCAAAAAGTACGGTCTGCCCATGGAAATCTACAGCGACAGACACGCCATCTTCCGCACGTCGATGAAACTCACCGAAGAGGAAGATGCTGAAGGTAAACGACCGTTGAGCGACTTTGGCAAAGGATTAGCTGAATTGGGGATCGGACAGATATACGCGAAGTCCCCCGAAGCCAAGGGAAGGGTGGAACGGCTCTGGGAGACTTTGCAGGACAGACTGACTGCTGAGATGAGGCTGTTGGGGATAACTGACATCGATGAGGCAAACAAGGCTTTGCCTAAATTTATCGCCAGACATAACAAGAAATTCGCCGTAAAGCCCAAGCAGAAATCCGTTTACGTGCCTTTGCCGGAAGGGATCGATCTCGATCTACTGTTTGCTCATCGTGATACGAGAAAGACTGATCACGGCGGCGCCGTGTCGTACAAGGGAAGTATGTATGCGCCGTCCGCCGCCGTCGGAAACGAACTCGCAGGGAGAAACGTCGAGGTCAGGGAGACTTTTGAGGGAAAGCTCTATTACGCAGCCGGCCGGCAGTTTATCGAGCTCACGAAAATCGAAAAGCCAGAACGCAAGTCCGCGCCGAATGCTGCGAAGCAACCGGCCGATCCCAGTCGCAAAGCTCATAAACCGGCGGCCAATCACCCCTGGAGACGCCGGGCCCTAACGACAAAGTCAATAAAAGATGTTATTCCATCTAATCCCGCCGCCTCGTAAGTGACTTTTTCATTGAACAGTTAAGGTGACATTTTCACTGACTATTGAC
>JAEEUD010000176.1 GCA_016286835.1 Pyramidobacter sp.
CAAGAACCAACGCAAAGACGCGAAGAAAAACAAAAGGCCAAACCCATCTCCGGGCTTTGCCTTTTCAAAGAAATACCGTTATACTAACGGCAATCAATTTATTTTACTGGAGGAATTCATCATGAAACTGAGAAAAGTCGGCATCATCGGACAGGGACACGTCGGCGCGCACGTCGCGTACGCGCTCACGCTTCAGGGCATCGCCGACGAGCTGGTGCTCGTCGATAAGAACGAGAAGAAGCTCACCGCCGAGGTCCAGGATCTTCGCGACGCCGCCGCCTACATGCCCCACCGCGTCACCGTCAACGGCGACAGCTTCGCCGGCCTCGGCGACTGCGACGTGATCGTCAACGCCGTGGGCAACATCGGCCTGCTGACCACCGGCGACCGCCTCACCGAGATGGACTTCACCGTCGCCGCAGTGCACGGCTATGTCGACAAGGTGAAGGCCAGCGGCTTCAACGGCGTCGCCCTCAACATCACCAACCCCTGCGACATCGTCACGCACGAGCTGGCCGCCGGACTGGGCCTGCCCCGCGGCCGCGTCTTCGGCACCGGCTGCGGCCTCGACACGTCGCGTCTGCTCTCGGCCCTTGCCCGCCAGACCGGCGTCGATCACAAGTCGATCACCTGCTACATGATGGGCGAGCACGGCAACCAGCAGTTCGCGCCCTGGTCGTGCGTCACCTTCCGCGGGATGCCGCTCGACGAGTGGGCCAAGACCGACGAGCGCTTCCGCTTCGACCGCGACGCGCTCCAGAAGGAGTCGATCGGCGGCGGCTGGGTCACCTACGCCGGCAAGCAGTGCACCGAGTACGGCATCGCCACCACGGCGGCCCGCATGGTCAACATCATCCTGCACGACGAGAAGGCCATCATGCCCGCCAGCATGGAGCTGAACGGCGAGTACGGCGAGAGCGGCCTGTTCGTGGGCGTTCCCTGCCAGATCGGCAAGGACGGCGTCGAGCGCGTCATCGAGCTGCCCCTGACGCCCGAAGAGCTGGCCAAGTTCCACGCCTGCTGCGACGGCGTGCGCAAGAACATGGAGCACCTCAAGGACATCGCGTAAGTTCCTGTAAGTTCAAGGCCAACACGAAGTCACAAAGAAAATATTTGAAGAACAAACCGCCGCTAAGTTTTGGGATTTTTGCCCCAAAACCCAGCGGCGTTTTTGTATGCGGTCAGTGTTCGTAATGCGTCCACATGCTGACGATCTTGACGGTCTTCTGTTCTTCGAGCACTTCGTACACAAGACGGTGCTGACGGTTGATCCGGCGCGAGTAAAGGCCGTGCAGGTCGCCGACGAGTTTTTCATAGCTCGGCGGCGTTTGATAGGGATTATTACGCAGTACATCGATCAGTGCTTTGGCCGTAGCGTCCAGATGGGCAGCTTTCAGTTTCGGCGCGTCCTTAGCCGCCGTTTTCGTAAAGACGATCGCGTACATTTACCACTCGATTTCGCTCTCGGGCACGCAGTCGTTCAAAGGCGTGTTTTTGCCGTCGATCAGCTTTTCTTTCATGCCCGGAACCGAGCTCAGATAGAGCGATTCGGTCAGGCCGCGATAGTCCTCTTCGCTCAGCACGACGACACTGCCTGACTTGGTGCTGACGCTCAGCGGCTCGTTGTATTTGATCGTCTGCTCAAGCATCGCAAAGATGTTTTTGCGAAAGCTGGTCACGTTGGTCGCGATCATCGATGCGTTCCTCCTATTCTGAGATGTGTACATTATAGCGTACAGTAAAGATTTGTAAAAGAGTCTGCGAACATGTACTAAAACAGCGGGCGGATGAGAACATTTCTCCCTCATCCGCCCGCTGTTTATCCCATTTTTCTTCGTGTCTTTGTGCCTTCGTGTAAGAGTTGAACTTACGCCTTTTTCTCCTCTTCCAGCGCCAGTTCGATGGCTTTGGCAAGCTGGTCGGCGCAGCTGGTGCCGCGGCCGTTGCAGTCGTTGCCGCGCAGGGTGGCGGCGATGCTCGCAGCGTCCTGCCCCTCGACGAGCTTGCCGATGGCTTTCAGGTTGCCGTTGCAGCCTCCCGTGAACTTCACGCCGTGCAGCGTGCCGTTTTCGATGCTGAAGTCGATCTGCGCGCTGCACACGCCGTGCGGCGAATAGCGGTACACTCCCATGATAACGTCCTCCCGATGGTAAAATTCAGGCGCTGTTATACCACTCGCGCGCGATTTTTACAAGGCGCGGCGGGGAACGCGCCTCTGCCGGTCGAGCGTGTAGCCTTTGCCGGCGACGCCGGTGACGTTGCTGGTGATGATGAACGCCTCGGGATCGACGCGCAAAACGGCGGCGCGGGCGCGCGGGTATTTCTTGGCATACATCACGCTCAGAACGGCACACGTCTGTTCGCCCTGCCAGCCGCCCTCGCCGTGGAGCAGCGTGACGCCGCTGTCGCATTCGGCCGTGAGGGAATCGGCGATCTCGCGGAATTTGGGAGAGATCACGATCATCTGCACCTTGCCGCCGCCCCAGATGACGGTGCGGTTGACGGCGACGGAAACGACGAACAGGATCGTCAGGCTGTAGACCAGCTCGCTGACGCCCTGAAAGCACATCTGCGCGGCGATGATCGCCGCGTCGAACGCGAACATCGAGTTGCCGACCGGGATGCCGCGGTATTTTTGCAGGATGATCGGCGGGATGTCCATGCCGCCCGTCGAGCCGCCGGCGCGGATGACGAGACCGATACCGGCGCCCATGACGACGCTGCCGAACAGCGCCGCGATCGTGCGGTCCTGAACGAACAGCGTGCCCCAGGGGACCTGCTCGAAGACGCCGAGCACGAGCGGGAAAAACACCGTGGAAAACAGCGCCGTGGCCGCGAACTCACGTCCGATCATGACCAGACCGAGCAGGAAAAATCCGGCGTTGAGCATGGCCGAGAGCACGGACAGCCGCAGCGGCACGACGTTTTGCAGCGCCAGCGCGATGCCCGTGGAGCCGCCGAGCATGAACCGGTTGGGCACGACGAAGGCGCACACGCCGAACGCCAGCATCGTGTTGCCGAGCACGAGAAAGAATAGCAGCTTCGCCCAGCGCAGGGCGCGGGAATGATCGTTCAGGTCCATTCGGAATACCTCGCTTTTGGAGAGTGTCAAAGTTCTTTGTGCTATTGTACTCCAAAGCCGGGGGAAAGTTCACGCTCTGCAATGGAGAAAAAGCCGGCAGGAACGAAGGCAATGATCGTTCCCGCCGGCTTCTTTTGCGGAGCTTATTTCAGATTGTTCTTAAAGAACTCTTCGATCGCGTCAAAGGGGATCTTTTCGAGGTTGTCGTAAAGGTCGGTATGGGTCGCGCCGGGGACGATCATCAGCTGCTTGTTGTCGCCCTTCAGCTTTTTGAAGGCGTCCTCGCTGAAGTAGCGCGAATGGGCCTTCTCGCCGTGGATGATGAGCACGGCGTTTTCGATCTCGCCGGCGTAGCAGTGCTGCGGGGTGTTGATGAACGACAGCGCCGAAGTGACGTTCCAGCCAAGGTTGGAGTTGAGCGAGCGGGGATGATAGCCGCGCTTCGTCTTGTAGTAGTCGAAGTAGTCCTTGACGAACCAGGGCGCGTCCGCGGGCAGCTCGTCCGGCACGCCGCCGCCGCGTTTATATTCGCCGGCTTTGGCGTCGGCGGTGCGCTGTGCGTTCAGGGCTTTGCGGGCGGCCATGCGCTCGGCACGGAGCGTCTTTTCGTCTTTTTCGTAGTCAAAGTAACCGTTCGCGGTGACACGGCTCATGTCGTACATCGTCGTCGTGACGGTGGCCTTGATGCGCGTGTCGATGGCGGCAGCGTTGAGAGCCAGCCCGGCCCAGCCGCAGATGCCGATGATGCCGATCTTCTCGGGATCGACGAAGTCCTGCACGGAGAGAAAATCGACGGCGGCGGAGAAATCCTCTGTGTTGATGTCGGGAGAAGCGACAAATCGCGCGTTGCCGCCGCTCTCGCCCGTAAACGAGGGATCGAAGGCCAGAGCCGCGAAACCGCGCTCCGCCATGATCTGCGCGTAACGGCCGGAGATCTGCTCCTTGACAGCGCCGAACGCTCCCGCAACGGCCAGCGCGGGCAGACGGCCGGTCATGCCTTTGGGCGTGTAGAGATCCGCGGCCAGCGTGATGCCGAAGCGGTTGACGAACGTCACCTTGCGGTGATCGACCTTGTCGCTTTTGGGGAAGGTCTTGTCCCACTCCTGCGTCAGCGTCAGTTTTTCGGGAACGATACGGGCAGCTTCGCCCTGAGCCCTGCAGTCGTCGGCAGCCTCGCGGCCTTCGGCAGCAAACGAAGCGCTGCACAGGGCAAGCGCGGCACATACGGCAAGAAGCGTGATTTTCATGATCGAAATCTCCTTTGTAGGCGAATTTGGAGC